>NZ_JBICZB010000042.1:0-67349 GCF_043201815.1 Kitasatospora sp. NPDC048296 | reverse complement strand
TCGAACAGCCCATCCCCATCGCGCATACCGTGATCATTCCGCACGAATGATCACGAGACGCACGCGGGTTGCCGGTTACTGAGACACGCTCCTAGGACCAGGGCTTGGCTAGGCCTTCACCGGGGTCAAGGGTTCGCCCCCGCCCAGTACGGCCACGATGTTGTCCACCGCGAGGCCGCCCATCGCCTGCCGGGTGCGGACGGTGGCGCTGCCCAGGTGCGGGGCCAGCACCGCGCGCTCCTGGGCGAGCAGGGCGGCCGGGACGTCCGGCTCGTGCTCGAAGTTGTCGACGGCGGCGGCGAACAGCGCCCCGGACTCCAGCGCGGCGGCGAGGGCCTCCTCGTCCACCACGCCGGCGGTCATGCTGACCACCACCGCGCCGCGCGGCAGCATCGCCAGCCGGCGGGCGTCCAGCAGGTGCCGGGTCTCCTCGGTGCACGGGCAGGTGACGACCAGCACGGTGGAGGTGGCGAGCAGCTCCTCCAGCGGCTTCCACTCGGCGCCCTCGGCCTGCTCCGGCGGCAGTTCGCGGCGGTTGTGGTAGCTCACCGGCATGTCGAAGGCGCGGGCCCGGCGGGCCACCGCCTGCCCGATCCGGCCCATGCCGAGCATGCCCAGCGGGGTGCCTGCCAGCTCCAGGCCGAGCAGGAAGTTCGGCCCCCAGGTCCAGGGGGTGCCCGAGCGCAGCAGGCGCTCGCCCTCGCCGAGCCGGCGGGTGGCGGCCAGCAGCAGCGCCCAGGTCGTCTCGGCGGTGGCGGTGGTGAGCACCCCGGGGGTGTTGGTGACGTGCACGCCGCGCTCGGCGCAGGCGGCCAGGTCGATGTTGTGGAAGCCCACCGCGTGATTGGCGACGATCTCCAGCTGAGGGCCCGCCGCCTCCAGGAACTCCGCGTCCACCCGGTCGTTCAGGGTGGTGAGCACGGCCCGGCGGCCGCGGACGGCGTCGAGCAGCTCGGCCCGGTCCATCTGCACGTCGGTGTCGCGGAAGGTGACGGCGTACCGGGCGGTGAGCCGTTCGATGACGCCGGGCGCGAGACGCCGGGTGACCAGGACCGGGGGCGGGGTGTCACTCATGGTTCGGCAGCGTACCCCGCCCCCTCCTGGTCACACCGGCTGCGGCTCCAGGTCGCGGTTGATCCGCTTCCAGCCGCGCGCCGACACCGTGTTGGGGTGCTCCTCGCCGAGCTGCCGGATCAGCTCGGCGATCGCCCGGGCGCGCCGCTCAGCGGCCTCGGTGTGCCGGCCAGCCGCCCGCAGGGTGATCGCCAGGTTGGCCTCGCAGGCCACCGCGTCCGGGTGCTGCGGCGAGTAGCGCTCGCACAGGCCCTGGTAGGCGGCCCGGCCGAGCTCCTCGGCGAGCTCTATCCGCCCGTCGTCGCCGTAGGCGTTGGCCAGGTTGATCACCGCGTTGAGGGTGTACGGGTGCTCCGCCCCGACCGAGCGGGTCAGCCCCTCGACGGTGAGCCGGCCGCGCTCGATGGCGCCGAGGACGTCGCCGCTGCCGCGCAGGTAGATACCCAGGTTGTTGGCGCAGGCCAGGGTGAACGGGTGCTCGTCGCCGAACAGCCGGCGGTGGCCCTCGAACACGGTGGAGCAGAGGTCCCGGGCGGCCTCCTTGTCGCCGGAGGCGCTGTGGTCGGCGGCCAGGTTGAGCGCGCAGGCCAGCGCGTCGGGCGCGTCGGCGCCGTAGCGCTCCAGGTAGCGCTCGTAGGTCTCCTTGGTGATCCGGCGGGCCTCGGCGAGCTGGCCGATCCGGCGCAGCGAGACCGCCAGCGACTTGGCGTTGCGCAGGTTCTCGGGCAGGTCCGGGTCGAGCACGTCGCCGAGGTCCGAGGTGACCTCCTGGAGCAGGTCCACCGAGCCGCGGTAGTCGCCGAGTTCGCGCAGGTCGCGGGCCAGGTTGGACTTGGTGGACAGGGTGTAGGGGTGCCTGGGGCCGAGCACGGCGGTGCGCCGGTCCAGGGTCTCCTGGTCGAGTTCGCGGGCGGCCTCGCTGTTGCCGACCAGCCGGTAGTCGATCGCCAGGTTGTTCGCCATGGAGAGCGTGCGCGGGTTGTCGTCGCCGAACAACTCCCGGAACTGCTCCAGGATCTCCTGGTCCAGGTCCAGTGCGGCCTGGAACCGGCCGAGCGCCCTGCGGTCGGCGCCGAGCGAGCCGGCCGTCATCAGGGTGTACGGGTGGTGCTCGCCGAGCAGCGCCCGCTGGCGCTCCAGGGTGGCTTCGTCCAGGGCCAGCGCCTCGGCGTAATTGCCTTGGGAGCGCAGCACGTTGGCGAGCTGAAAGCGCAGCAGCAGGGTCTGCCGGTCGTCCTCGCCGAGCTTGCCGGTCCACTCCGCGTCCAGCGCGTGGCCGAGGTCGCGGGCGCGGTCCAGCTCACCGCGCTTCCACAGGTAGCGGACCCGGTCGATGAGCAGCTGACGGGTGTCCGCCTCGTCGCAGTTGTGCGCCTTGGACGGCGACAGGTGCGGCCAGATCTCGTCGAAGGCGGGCCAGTTGGCCGGGTCGTCGGTGTCGCCGAGGACGGGCCGGGCGCCGGTGAGGATGCGGTGCACCTCGTGGACGGCGATCTCCTGCTCGTCGTCGCTCATCCCGGCCCGGATCACCGCCTGGACGAGCCGGTGCACCTGGAAACTGTTGCTGCCGGCGTCGACCTTGGCCAGCGCGTACCGGCCGATCGCCTGGATCACCTTGCCCAGCATGAACTTGTCGCTGAGGTCGGCGTCGAACTTCACCAGCGCACGGATCATCTGGTCGCTGTAGAAGAGGTTCATCGAGATCGGCTCGGGTGCGAAGAAGGCGCACAGCTGCAGCAGCCGCACCGCCGCCGGGGACTGCTGGCGCAGCCGTCCGATCGAGACGTTCCAGGTCGCGGCGACCGGGGTCGGGTAGTCGGTGGGGTGGTCGACGGCGAGGGCGCGGGCGGCCTCGGCGTGCAGCTGGGCGACGTAGGTCTCCACCGGGGTGCCGGTGGTGTCCAGCCAGGCGGCGGCCACCTCGACGGCCAGCGGCAGGTCGCCGACGGCCTCGGCGACCCGGTCGGCGTCCGCCCGGGAGAGGCTGCGGGCGCGCCGGCACAGGTGCTCGACGCTCTCGCCGCGGGTGAAGACGTCCACCTCCAGCGCCTCGGCGTGCCCGGTCCAGGCCTGGTTGCGGGAGGTGACCAGGATGTGGCCGGAGCCGCCGGGGAAGAACCGGCGGATCTCGGCGGGCTCGTCGGCGTTGTCGAAGATCAGCAGCCAGCGCGAGGTGGGCACGCCGCGGCGCAGCGCCTCCCGGGCGGCCTCGGCGGCCTCGGTGACCGAGTCGCCGACCCGCAGGCCCAGCCGGCGGGCGAGTTCGGCCAGCGCCGGGGCGACCAGCTCGGTCTGCTCGGCGTCGATCCACCACACCAGGTCGTAGTCGGACATGAAGCGGTGGGCGTACTCCAGCGCCACCTGGGTCTTGCCGACGCCGCCGAGCCCGTACAGGGTCTGCGGGGTGGGCAGTACGGCCGCCATGCCGCCGCGCAGCTGGTTGCGCAGTTGCTCCAGGACGGCGGCGCGGCCGGTGAAGGAGGGGTTGCGCGGCGGGACGTCCCACACCGAGGGCTTGCTGCCGGGGAAGCGCGGCCCGCCGCTGGGGGCGTCGTCGAGCGCGACGTCGCCGCGGCCGAGCGCCCGCAGCAGGCTCTGGATCGACTGCGTCTCGTCGCGGCCGACCAGGTCCACCGGGTTGCGGTTGCTGAACGGCGCGGTGAGCCGGACGTCGCCGACCCGGACGGGCAGCAGCTGGCGCCGGGTGCCGGAGGGGTCGGAGCTGACCACCGACTCCCACAGCGCCCGCGCCTGCGGGGAGCGCTGGTAGGCGGGCGAGAGCACGGCGACCGTGCGGTAGGCGGAGTCGATGCCCCGCTCGGTCTCCTCGCGCGGGTCGGTGCCGGCGCTGAGGTCCCGCGGCAGCACCCGGAAGCCGGCCCTGGTCAGGATCGACTCGATCCAGTCCGCCCACATCCGGTCCTCGGGCACGTAGGACAGGTAGAGGTCGGCGGGGACGGACGGGCGGCGGCGGGTGAAGGCGTCCACGTAGCGCAGCCGCACCTCCTCGTCCATCGACGGCAGGCCGCTGACCCGCCCCTCGGTGATCATGGAGGTGAGCCGCTCGCAGGCGGCCAGCATCGAGGTGGGGGTGCCGGTCTGGTCGCCGAAGGTGGCGAGGATCTCCTCGTAGGCGTAGAACGGCCGGTACGGGATCTCCACCGAGCCCCAGTACTGGGCGAGTTCGTCGCCGCCCAGACCGGACGGCAGGCCGTCGAAGCGGACCCGGGCGAGGGCGCGGCCGGCGTCCGCCTTCTCCTTCTCGCCCTCGTCGATGCGCATCGGGACGGGCAGGATGCGGATGCCGCGCTCGCGGTAGCGGTCGTGGATGTGCTGGGCGATCCGGGAGGCGCCGTCGATGGACTGGTCGCTGAGGGTGAAGCAGACCACCAGGTCGTCGGGCATCTGCACGGTGCAGATCTCGGCGATGTCGGACAGGCCGGTGCGGGAGTCGATCAGCACGTAGTCGTAGCGCTTGGCCATGTCGGCCTTCAGGGCGTCGAAGAACTGCCCGCCGTCGAAGCGGTCGTAGAAGATGTCCCAGTCGAGGTGGGTGACGGCCTCGGAGTAGTCCCGGTTGAACTGGCCGGCGGAGAGGAAGTCCAGGCTGCCGCCGGACGGGAAGTGCGGCCAGGAGAGCGAGAGCGCGTGCGGGTGCACCCGCGCGAAGTCCAGGTGCCAGCCCTCGGCGTGCTCGACCGGGCGCAGCGCCTCCTCGCGGTACTCGGCGATCAGGTCCATCATCCCGGTGGTGCCGGCCAGGGAGGCCGGGTCGAGGAAGGGATGGAAGAACTTGGCCAGGCCGGGCGCCTCCAGGTCCCAGTCCACGGTGAGTACGCGGAATCCGTTGGCCGCCAGGATCCAGGCGGTGTTGGCGAGGGCCATGGTGCGGCCGGTGCCGCCCTTGTACGAATAGAAGGTGATGATCCGGCCGTTGCGGTCCTGCCCGGCCGCCTCGCGCTGGGCGGCGAGTTCGGCGGCGGTGAGACCGCCGAGGCGGAGGTTCCTGGTGCGGTTCTCGCTCATCGTGGTCCTCCCAAGGGCGCCATCCCGTCATCGGGGTCATCGCCGTTGTCACGGTCGGTGCGGTCGTTGCGGTCGGGGTCGTGCGGGTCCGGGCCGAAGGAGTCGACGCGGTGCCCGCCTTCTTCGAAGCCGTTCGGGCCGTTCGGGCCGTTCGGGCCGTTCGGGCCGTTCGATCCGTGCGGACTCGGCCCGCGCCGGAAGGCCTCCCGCAGACTCGGCCGGGGCGCCGGTGGCTCCTCCGGCTCGGCTCTGGTGCGGCCCTCGAAGGCGTACTTGGCCTTCATCGCCGCCCGGGGCAGCGCGTCGTCGAAGTCCTCCAGGGTGTTCAGCCCGGTCGGGCCGGTCACCCCGAGGAAGCTGGGGCGGCCGGCGCGCCGGGTCTTGCGCAGGGTCTGGTCGGACAACCCGCTGAACTCGCCGTCCCGTTCGAGGCACTCCCGGTCGTCGGTGTTCCACGGCTCCAGCACGCTCACCCAGGTGGCGTCGGAGCGGTCGAAACGGCGGACCAGTTCACGGCGGCGCGGGTCGCGCAGCGCCCACCGGTCCAGCAGCAGTAGTCCGGGGGCCTCGGCGTTGCCCTCGATGATGGACTCGACCTCGTCGTCGAACTCGTGCACGGTCGGCTGGAACCCCAACTGCCGGGCCAGGCGCACGGCGTGCTGCGCGATGGGTGATCCGGCCGGGCGGTAGGGGTGCCAGTCGGTGCGCCGGGCGCCGTAGAAGTCGGGGTTGCGGTCCTGCGGCAACTCGCCCTGGTGGTAGGTGAGTACGGAGATCCGCAGCTGCTTGGTCGGGGCGGACACGTCGAACGCGCTGGGCAGCCCGTTGAATTCCAGCCGCCGCCCGACCGGGATCACCGTCTCCTCCGCCACCTGCACGATCCGCGCCGCCAGTCGGTGCACGGCCAGCTCGTAGGCGGCGCGGAAGTAGCTGAGCTTCATCAGCGCGTACAGGCCCTCGGTGGCGTAGTCGGGCCCGAAACTCGCGTGGTTGAACTGCAGTTCACTGGCCACCCCGGGCAGCCGGTAGCGGCTCATCGGCGCCCACAGCACCGGGACGATGCCGCTGGTGCGCTCCGCGTCGATGGTCGCCGGATAGACCGGACGACGGGTGAAGGCGTGCCACTCCTGGCCGCACGGCACGCTGTTGAAGTACCGGGGCGAGTACAGCGGTACGAACACCCGGCAGGTCGCCAACTCCTCCGACAGCCGGTCGGCCCACAACTCGCCCTGGTGCATGGACTCGTCCATGAACCCGACCGGCACCCCGGCCGGGACGGTGGTGAGTTGCAGCACCGCCTCGCACAGGTCCCGGTACAGCTGCCTGACCCAGTGGTTCGGGTCACCGGCTCCGCGCGCACCGGACTTGGGGGTGTGCGCATAGGAGAGGAAGAAGTACGGCCGGGCGTCGTCCTCGTCCCAGCCACGGTCAGTCACACGTGCCTCCCCCGGGCCCGTCGGCAACCTGGTTCCCGCAGCCCCCGTGCGGCGGGGTCTCAGTGTAGGAACGACTGACACCCCAATGGAATAGCACAACGACCCGCACGAATTGACATGACCGAAACGATGCCGCTGCGCCGCTCCCTGAGCAGTACCCTCGTTTCGGCCATCGCGAAACGATCAGGGGAGGCACCCGTGGAACAGCTCAACTGGCAGCGGTCGAGCTTCAGCGGCACCAACACCAACTGCCTCGAAATCGCCTCCGAGGGCGAGTTCGTCTACATCCGCGAGTCCGACAACCCCACCCACATCGTCACCACCACCCGCACCAAGCTCAACGCCTGGATCCTGGGCGCCAAGGACGGCGAGTTCGACCACTTCGTCGACCTCTGAGCTCTCACCGCCGGTAGCGGACGGCCAGTCTCCGGGCCGTCTCGGCGATGCGGTCGCGGAGTTCGGCCGGTTCGAGGACCTCGACGTCGGCACCGAGGCGCAGGAACTCCCCGTGGGCGTGGTCGATGGATTCGATGGGCACCCGGGCCTCCGTCCAGCCGCCGCTCGCGGGTACCACCCCGAGTCGGCGGGCGCCCTCCGGGGTGAGGCGCACCAGTGCCTCCCCGGTGTGCAGCCGGGCGCGGAAGCCGTCCAGGTAGGCCTGCCAGTAGGCGGCCAGCCCGAAACCGTCCGGAACGGCGAATTCCTCGGCCAGTTCCCGCAGTTCGATCACCTGGTCGACCCGGTAGGTGCGTATCCCGGACGGCCCGCCGGCGACCAGGTACCAGCGGCCCGCCTTGAGCACCAGCCCGTACGGCTCCACCCGCCGCTCGATCTCCTCCGGTGCCCGCCACCGCCGGTACCGCAGCACCACCGCCCGCCGAGCCCACACCGCCGAGGCGACCGCGGCCAGGTGCGGGGTCTCGTCCGCCTCGCCGTACCAGCCGGGGGCGTCGAGCAGGAAGCGCTCCTGGATCCGCCCGGCGTGCTCGCGCAGCTCGGCCGGGAGAGCGGCCCGCAGCTTGAGCTGGGCGGTGGCGAGCGCCTCGCCCAGGCCGAGTTCGGCGGCCGTGCCCGGGAGCGCGGCGAGGAAGGCGGCCTGCGCCTCATCGACCGTCAGCCCGGTGAGGCGGGTCCGGTAGCCGTCGACCAGCCGGTAGCCGCCCGCGTGCCCGGCCTCGCCGTACAGCGGGATCCCGGCGCCTGCGAGCGCCTCGACGTCCCGGTAGACCGTACGGACGGACACCTCCAGCTCCACGGCCAGCTGCCGGGCGGTCATCCGGCCCCGGTTCTGCAGCAGCAGGAGCAGGTTGACCAGTCGGCTCGCACGCATGCCGCCCAGTATCCCGATATCCACTGACAGTGGATGTCAGTGGAGCGCCCCTAGCCTCCACCCCATGAACGACTTCGACTTCCTGCACGGCTCCTGGGACGTGGCCAACCGCCGCCTCACCGCACCGCTCACCGGCGGCGGCACCTGGGAGGAGTTCCCCGGCCACTCGGTCATCCGGCCCCTGTTCGGGGGTGCGGGCAACATCGACGAGATCGTCTTCCCCACCCTCGACCGCCGGGGCGTGACCCTGCGACTGTTCGACCGCGCTACGGAGCAGTGGTCGATCCACTGGTCCGACAGCCGGACGGGACGGCTCGACCCCCCGGTGACAGGCGGATTCACCGGCGACCGCGGCGACTTCTACGGCGATGACACCCTCGACGGCCGCCCGATCCGGGTGCACTTCACCTGGTACCGCCTCGGCCCGGACACGGCCCGCTGGGAGCAGGAGTTCTCGGCCGACGAGGGCCGGACCTGGGAACACAACTGGACCATGGACTTCACCCGCACCGGTCCGGCCTTCAGCGGGCTGGGCGGCGCATGAGCCTCGTCGTCGAGCTGCGCCAGTACACCCTGCACCAAGGCGCCCGGGAGACCCTGATCGAGCTCTTCGAGCGCGAGTTCGTGACCGGCCAGCAGGCGGTGGGCATCACCGTCGGCGGCCGGTTCCGCGACCTCGACCACCCGGACCGCTTCGTCTGGCTGCGCGCCTTCCCCTCCATGCCCGAGCGCCGCCGCGCACTGGAGGCCTTCTACGGCGGCCCGGTCTGGCGGGAGCACCGCGACGCGGCCAACGCCACCATGGTCGACAGCGACGACGTCCTGCTGCTGCGCGGGCCCGGCTTCCTGCCGTCGGCAGGGGCCCGCGAGGTGCTCGCCACCGTCTGCCACCCCGACACCTCCGAGCCGGCCGGCTTCGACGCCTACTCCGCCCGGCACCTGGGCCCCGAGCACGCACTGCACCGCACCGAGCACGCCGAGAACGACTTCCCCCGACTCCCCGTCCGCACCGGCGAGGACGTCCGCGTCTGGTTCGGCCCGGTCGAGGCGCCACCCTGGCCGTACCAACGGCTCCGGTTGGAGCCCGTGACGCCGTAACCACCGCGCTTCCATGGACGTCAGGGGCCGACGAGCTCCGCGAGCTCGTCGGCCGACTCGGGGGTCAGCCGGTAGAACCCCTGGAGGCTGACGAAGCGTTCGAGGCGGCCGTCCACCACGTACTTCAGCCCGCGGGTCTGGTTCCGGCGGTTGCGCCAGGTGAGCCGCCCGAGGAGATCGCCCGGTATCGGGCGGTCGAAGCGGACGGGCGTGGCGTCCACGTGGACGGCCTCGGCGCCGCAGCCGCCGGCGCCGAGCATCCGCCAGCCGTCGTGCCCGGGGAACGCGGGGTCCTGCCAGGTCTCCGGCTCGGCGCCGCAGCAGTCGCCGCGTTCCAGGTCGACGATACGCATCCGGCTCACCACGAACACCTCACACCGGTTGACGTGCAGCGCGTACACCTCGTCCCCGGCGCGGGCGCCCGACCATGTGGGCAGTGACTGGTGCACCCCGCTGTAGGCGACGGGCGGCCGCTGACCCACGCGGCCTTCCTTGCGGAGAGCTCGGCAGGTGTCCTGGGTCCACAGCACGGTGTAGGCATCTGGCATGCCGCTGAGCATAGGGACGGGTACCGACACCCGGCGCGGGCCCCGCTTCGACGGACGGGGCCGCGTGCCATGGTTGGCGCCTACCCCCGGTTTGGGCGCCCGATCACGCTCGACCCCGATGCCGCTTGAACTCGCGCAGCAGCGCGAGGAGGTTGATCACGGTGCTGGCCGGAACGTTGCCGAGGTTGACGAGGACCCGGCCGTTCAGGATGGTCTCGCCCGGCTTCGCGGACGGCCAGAGAAGGCCGAACTCGCGCCCCTCGGCGCGGAGTTCCACAATCAGCTCGGTGATCTGCGGGCTGGTGAGGTGGTGGATCGCCGGGTCGGCCGGGTGGATGGGGTGCAGGGCGTTCACGCGACGACGCCGTCCAGCTCGAACCAGACCCGCTTGCCCAGCTTCTGCGGCTCAACGCCCCACCGGTGGGCGAGGCCAGCCACCAGCTGGAGGCCCCGGCCCGACTCGGCGAGCGAGTCGGGCCTCATCTGTTCGGGCAGCTCGGAGCTACGGTCCGCGACAGTGACACGGAGGGTGCCGCCGCCGACGGCGATCAGGACGACGGGAGAGGCCGTCCGCCCGTGCCGCCAGGCGTTCACGATCAGCTCCACCAGGGCGAGTTCGGCGTCCGCGATCGCCGAGCGCGCGTACCCGGCGCGCTCCATGCTGTCGCGCAACGCCTCGCGGGCGACGGTGAGGGAGGGGGAGTTGAGGTTGGGGTCACACATGGGGAATCTCCCAGCGATGTAGTGACGATCCGTCTGATCGACGGTGAGACTGAAATATAGGCAAATTCACCTCAACTCTGCAACACTCTCCGCGCATGCACCTACACTGTGCGTAGACATGGATCGCGGGAAGGTATGCCCATGGGGTTCAGGACTGGGATCAGCGAACGACAGCGCCGCTTTGGCGAGGAACTCCGCCGCGCTCGAGACGCCGCGGGCATCTCAGCCTTGGAGATCGGCGAGGCCCTGGGCGTGAAGGGTCCAAACATCAGCCACACCGAAGCTGGCAGGCTTGGCCTCAACCTTGAGCGATTGAATGCTTGGCTCGACATCTGCAAGGTCACGGACCCCGAGTACCGAGCTGGTCTCGTCGCCATGAGCGAGAGCTCGGGGAAAGGCTGGTGGACCGAGTTCAAGCATCACACGACGCGCAGCGCGCTCGATCTGGCCGAAGCGGAGATGCGCGCGACCACCTTGGATACCTACGAATCTCTCCTGATCCCAGGACTCCTGCAGACCAAGGCCTACAGCGAGGTCATTCAGGGGTACAACGAGAAGATGGTCGAGTTCCGCCATGAGCGCTGCAGGGTACTGACAGGCAACAACGCACCGCCGTACCGTGCTGTGATCCACGAGGCGGCCCTGCACATGATGTACGGAGGGCCGGCGGTCATGCGGGACCAGCTGAACCATCTGATCGAGATGAGCAGACTGCCGAACGTGACGATTCAGATCCTCCCGTTCGACTGCACTACGTACGCTTCGAACGACAGCTCCTTCCTCCTCATCCGGGCAGCGCACGCCCGGCTTGACACCGTTCTACTCGACCACCCACATGGCGGCGACTTCATCGGCGATCCTGAGGTCGTGACAACATTTGATCGGAAGTTCGACCGACTCAGGGGCTTGGCACTACCTCCCCTGTCAGCCGCAACGTCCGAGTCATCACCAGCCCAGCGCGACTCACTGGGATTGCTCCAGCACGTCCGCTACAAGGTCCAGGGAAGATAGCCATGCACCAGCTCAACTGGCAGAAGTCCAGCTTCAGCAACGACCAGACCAACTGTGTCGAAATCGCTTCTTCCGGTGAGCTGGTCTACATCCGCGAGTCCGACGACCCCACCACCATCGTCACCACCACCCGCGCCAAGCTCAACGCCTGGATCAACGGCGCCAAGGCCGGCGAGTTCGACCACTTCGTCGCCTGACCTCCTCCCTGTGCCCCGGCCCGCCGCCGGGGCACGGGGATATCCGGTGGCAGGCCCGGCGGCGGGCAGCAAAGATCACGCCATGCACGCCTTCTTCCTTCAGACCGAGCGGCTCGTGCTGCGCCCGTTCACCGAAGCCGACACTGATCACCTCTTCGCGCTGGACAACGACCCCGAGGTCATGCGCTTCATCAACGGCGGCGAGCCGACCAACCGGGAGACGGTCGAGACGAAGGTCCTGCCGCGCCTGCTCCACGACCACCCCTGCTTCGGCACCCGTGGCTTCTGGGCCGCCGAGGAGAAGGCCACCGGGACCTTCCTCGGCTGGTTCGAGTTCCGCCCCCTCGACGAGCACAGCCCCGCCGTCGTGGAGCTCGGATACCGGCTGAACCAGTCGTCCTGGGGCAAGGGCTACGCCACCGAGGGGTCGCGGGAGCTGATCGACAAGGGCTTCACCGACCTCGGAGTGGAGCGGGTCACCGCGAACACCATGGCCGTCAACACCCGCTCCCGGCGCGTGATGGAGAAGTCCGGCCTGTCGTTCCTCCGGAACTTCACCGGCGACTGGCCGGACGCGATCCCCGGCTCCGAGCACGGCGAGGTCGAGTACGAGCTCACCCGGTCCGACTGGCAGCGGCGCCCGTAGCCGTCACCCGCCGGACGGCCTTCGCCCGTGCGACTGAACCGGTGCATCGCCCGACCAGGTCGGCGCCGTTGAGCAGGCCATGGAGACCAGGACCTGGGCCGGGCTGCTCGCCGGCACCGCCGTGCTGGTGACGGGTGCGGCTCTCGCCCCCGTCGCCGGCGCGGCCGGTACGCCGCCCGCGCCGCACGATCCGTACACCCGTACCGAGCCGTTCTTCGGCACCGAGCGGCTCGACGGCGGTCCCGCCGCCACGGACCAGGAGTTCCAGGACTTCGTCGACTCGGTGGTCACTCCACGCTTCCCCGCCGGTCTCACCGTCGAGCAGGCGCGCGGCCAGTACCGGGACACTCACGGCGCCATCGAGCACGAACGGTCCTACCTGGTCATGCTGTTGTACCCGACTCCCAAGGCGAAGCCGGCGGGCGCCGCCGTCGAGGAGATCCGCCGCGCCTACGACCAGCGCTTCCAACAGGAGTCCGTGGGCCGGGTGGACGAGCCGGTCGAGGCGTCGTTCCAGCGCAGACCCGTCGGATCTCCTTGCCCCGGCCCGCGAGGGCAGCCAACGCTGCCCTCGCGGGCCTTCCCTTGCTCGTGTCCCAACGATGACCCTTGTGGGCGTGCGCGACTACGACAGGAAGCCCGAGCCCAAGACCCGGCCACAGCTGCGCAGATGCCCCGAGGCCACTACAACCCGCGTCCGGGACACACCCATGACGCCGGCCGCGGCTGCCGCCCTCCAACGAACCGTGGGCAACACCGCGGTGGGCCACGCGCTCCAGCGTGCCAGGGGCAGGAAGAAGACGCTCGGAGCCCAGATGGACAAGGTCGCCGCGCAGAAGCCCTCGACGAAGTTCGCCTCGGCGACCCCGCTGAGGCCGAGGAGCGGCAAGGGCGGGAAGAAGCGTGACGAGGAGCCGATCACGGCGACCAGCGGTTACGAAACCTTCTCGCGGGGTCAGCGGGGCACCCAGGAGGCCAAGGAAGTCTCCGAAACGGCCCAGGAGTCCGCCGTCGGCAAGGGGTGGCGGCCGCCATGGGCGGACATCGAGCGACAGGAGGGCTGGCCGCCGCACAACTGCGCGGAGGCACACCTCTACATGAAGATGGTCACCAAGGGGCTCAACCCCAAGTTCTACCTGCTCAGGACCGTCGATGTGAACGAGAGGGTCGCGCCGCCCTGCAAGAACTGCGCCCAGTGGGTGGAGAAGGCCTTCGGCGCCGTCGTCGGCGGGAACCGCGACTACAAGCCCGGCCACTGAACCTCGGACTCGAAGCAACACCGCCGCTTCGACGATGCCGAAGCGGCGACGGGCAACCGGGTGAGGCCCGAGGTCAGCAGAACACATTTCCATTGCCGCAGCTCAGAGTCGATAAATCATTGCAACGGAACTGTCGGAAATGCAACGACACCCATCCCGCACGTTGCAATGGATTGAGAGTGAACGCTATGGCGGCGTCGCCGGGGCGCACGAACAGGCCGACCAGCCGGGAGAAGGTCGGGTTGGTCCGATCGGTCGGACCTGCCGGTGGGTCGCGCCAGGACGTTCCGGGCGGCGGAAGAAGCGAGGTTATGAATGCGATCGGATGACCGCTCGTCATCCGACCACCCGTGAACATCAGCCTCTGGAGCCACGATGCGCCCCATCAGAGCAGCCTGTCTCGGCACGGCCACTGCCCTGGCCACTCTTCTCGCCTGCGCCCCCGTCGCGGCCGCCGCCGGAACGGACACCGATTCCGCCCCCGCCAAGGGCAAGGACCGGACCTTCACACTCATCGGCCACCTCGCTGAGGAGACCTACTTCCCCGTCAACCCCGGCGGCGCCCCCGCCCAGGGTGATCGGGCCGTCTTCCGCTCGATCCTCTTCGACCAGGACGGCAAGCAGATCGGTGAAACCGGCGGCACCTGCGTCACCACCCGGGTCGACAACGGCGGCGCCGAGGAGTGCTCCGTGACCTACAACCTCCCGGGCGGCCAGCTCTCCTCGCAGGGGTTCGTCCTCGGGTTCCTCAACCCGGGCCCTCCCCCGTCGTTCGACAACGGGATCACCGGAGGCACCGGGGAGTTCGACCGGGCTCGCGGCCAGATCCACGCCGACACGATCGCTCCGGGTACGAGGCGCTTCACGGTCGACCTCGACCACTGACTGCCCCTGGCTCCGCCCCCGCCCAGTGAAGGCCGGCGGGGGCTTCTTCACGACACGGCGACGGGTGACCGGGGGACGGCGGGATCAGGTGTCGGTGGGGGTGCGGAGGAACCGGTCGGCGAGGTCGACGGCCTCCCGGACCGGCACGAGGCGGCAGTCGGCGGTGCCGATACGGGCGGAGGTGACGCCGGTGGCGGCGGCGAGGACGCGGGTACCGAGGTCGGCGAAGTGCAGATCGTCCAGGTCGGGGGCCTGGAAGGTGGTCCAGCCTTCGGGGGCGACGCAGCGGTACTCACGGACCTGCACACCGGGCTGGCGCAGGTCGGCGAGGTGGAAAGCGGTGAAGCGGGCCATCCCGACGCCGAGTTGCAGCACCCGGGCATCGAGGTCGTAGAGGCGGCCCAGGGGGGAATCCGGGCCAAGGTGGGACGTCAGAGGATGGTGGGCGGTGATCTCCGCGGCCAACGGGCCGACCGCCGCCCAGGAGGTCTGCGGGTGACCGCTGCGCAGGGCGCCCGGCCGGGTGCGGATCTCCTCGGACAGCGCGCCCATGGTCGGGGAGGCCGGAGTGGCGGCCGGGTCGAAGCGCGGCATCCGCTCCCGATAGGCCTCGGCCTCGGCCGGGGACAGCCCGGCGACGGCGGCCTGGTAGATCCGCGAGGTCGAGGAGTTCTCGGGCGTGGCGGTGTAGGCCACCAACGTCCCCTCCGTGCCCAGGACTTCGAGCAGGGCGTCGACCACACCGCCCGCCCCGCCCTCGACCGGCCCGAGCGTTCGCAGCGACGCCTGGACGTGCAGCACCATGCCCGGACGGACACCCAGCCGGGCGAACCGATCGGCGAGGACGGCGGCAGACAGCACAGCAGCTCCTTCGAATCCGGATCAGGCTCCGGCAAGCGGGAGTTGACCACGTTCCCGGCGCGCCCGCTCGGCGCCCCGCTCCGCCTCCGCCGGCAGCGGCACCGCGAGCCACGGGGAGACACTTTCCCGCATCCCGTCCGCGAAACGCCGACCGAGCGCGGTCAGCGTCCCCGACTCGGCCAGGCGCTCGACCGCCTCCGCCGTGTACCGCCGCCAGAGCGCGAACTGCGCCCGCGCCCGGTCGGCGGCCTCGCCCGGCAGCCCGTCGTACGCGGCCGACCGGGTGCCCCAGTACTCGGTCACCGCCAGGTGCGCGTACGTCCCCTGGAGCAGCCCCTCCAGCGGGCGCGGATCGGGCCGCCAGGGGGCGAAGTACAGTCGGTCGTCGGCCCGGTCGTACAGATCGAACAGGTCCAGCACCGCGCCCAGCTTCACGTGCTGGAACTCGTGCGCGAGCAGCAGCGCCAGCGTCGGCGCCGTCGCGGGCCGGGCGATGCCCACCGCGCCGTACGCCTGCCGGGCCGCCGAGCTGACGTCCCGGCCCTGAGGCCCGGGCCGCAACGGCGTCACCGTCGCCAGCCCCGCCCGGATGCCCTCCGCGTACCTGGGCAGGTCCCGCCCGAGCAGCTCCCAGGACTCCCGCAACGCACCCGTCCAGCCCAGCAGTTCGCCGTCCGACAGCCGCTCGGCGCAGGCGTGGTCGTGGCTGTCCCGCAGCGGGTCGACGTCCTCCAGCGCGACCGTCCAGCCGCCCGCCAGGCGGACCCGCCGCAGCGGCTGGTCCAGCGCCGTGAACACCGACCCGTCCGAGGCCCGCACCTCGAACCCGTCCGCCAGCCCGGTGACCACCGTCTCCCCGTCCGGCACCGCGATCCGCCCCAGCGTCGGCAGGTGCAGCCACCCGCCCCGCACCGGCACCGCGACCTTGTCCCCGCGCCCGGCCCGCACCGCCGCCGCGGCGGCCAGCGCCGCCAACTCCCCCAGCCCGACCGACAGATCCCCAGCCAGCCGCCGCGCCGCCCACGCCCGCGCGTACGGATGCGCCAGCACCGCGTCCACGGCCGCGGGCGCCGCGCCGTCCAGCTCCGACAGCAACCCCCACGCCTCGGCCCGCCCCCGCCCGGAGGCGTCCCAGGCGGCGGCCAGCATCGCCCGGGTCAGCGAGAGTTGGGAGCGGGACAACGCCCGCACGGTCTCCTCGTCCCCGTAGCCGCGCGCGAGCTGGTCGAGCTGCCGCTCGTCGAGGGCGTCCGGCAGCACCGGTTCGCCGCTCTGTGCAGGCACCACGGGCTCGGTCCTGTCGGTCAGTTCAGTGATGAGCTTCATGAGGTCACCGCAGTAGACGGAGGGATTGTCGAAGCCGGTGTCGGCCCGGTACCGATGGGCGTACAGGCCGCCGCCGCAGCTGCGCACCACCGGGCAGGCCCGGCAGGTCGCGCTCAGCCCGGCCAGCCCGGACTGGCGGGCGACGACGCCCGGGTGCAGCGCCACCTGGTCGAGGCTGTGCGAGAAGACGTCGAGCCCGGTCTCGGGAGCGCCGTCGTAGGCGGTCTTCAAGCTGTCGGCCTGTTCGAAGCTGCCGTCCGTCTCCAGGACGACGAGGTCGGAGGGCTCCAGCCCGAGCGACTCGGTGAGGCTGCTCAGCCCGTGCAGCGTCCGGTGCACCGATTCGAAGGTACGGACGGCGAACGGGCGCCCGTCCGCCTCCCACCGCGCGTGCACTGCCAGCAGCCAGTCGCCGTAGGGGGCCTCGCCGCCGCCGGGGGTGCGCTTCGGCGGCTCCTCCCAGGTGGCGTGCGGCAGCAGGAAGTCGACGGCCGGGGGCTCCAGCTCGACCAGCGCCCGGTAGACCGCGACCGGGTCGTTCTCGATGTCGATGGTGCACAGCAGCCCGGCGAACAGGTGTCGGTACTCGGGCCTGCGCAGCAGCTCAACGGCCCGCAGCACCATCGGGTGGCTGCTGCGCCCGTCGGCGAAACGCCGGTGACGGTCGTTGGCGACCCGGTCGCCGTCCAGCGAGATGCCGACCTTCACGCCCAGCTCGGCGAAGAGTTCGCAGTAGGCGTCGGAGAGTTGGACGCCGTTGGTGTGGATGCGCAGGTCCAGTGCGCAGCCGGGCGGCAGTGCCGCCCGGAGCGCCTCGGCGGCATGGCGCAACCGGTCCGGGCCGGCGAGCAGGGGTTCTCCCCCGTGCAGGACGACCCGGACAACAGGCAGCCGGTGGGCGGCCGCGTGCTCGCTGATCCGCTCGGCGATGATGTTCAGCACTTCTTCATCGATGACCTTGGGGCGTCGCCGCCAACTGGTGTCGGCGTGCTCGTACACGTAGCAGTGATCACAGGCGAGATCACACCGGCTGTGGACCTTCACCACGAATTGGCTGAAGGGCCGGGGAGTTGGCGTCATGGTCAATCGGATTCAGCTCAGGTGACGGATGGCCGGCCGATCAGATGCAGGAGTTGAAGGCCGCGACCGGCACGCCGGCGTCAGGGAGGGCTCGTCGGATGGTCGCATAGAGCTCTTCGGCGCCGAGCTGGGCGAAATCGGCCAGTGACGGCCGATCGTCGACCCGAGACGCCTGGGTCTCCGTCAGTTCGGTGCGTGGCGTGGTGTCCAGTGCGGGTGTCATGTTCGATTCTCTTCCACGATGGGGGTTAGAGAGAAGCACCGCCGGGTATATACCTCGGCTTGGTCGCAAGGGTACTGCGGACGTGCAAGCCACGGCGCTCCCTTACACAGCCCTAACTGCCCGTTACCCCACTCATACAGCGAACTCTCGTCAAAAGTTCATCCATTCGGCGGTCGCGCGAAAGCACCTGACCGGCGCAGGGGCGCTCACCAGGTCGGACCTCGATCACACCGGTGGCGCCTCCACGAAGATGTCCGCCCGTCCGGCCGTGCCGGAGGCGCCGGCTTCACGGCCCGCCCGGCTCAGGGCCAGGTTGCCGAGCGCCGCCCGGGTGTCGGGGTGGTCCGGCCCCAGTGAGTCCGTCAGCACCGCCGCGGCCCGCTCGTCCAGTTCCCGCGCGCCGTCCGCATCACCCGCGGCCAGCAGCGAGTTGGCGTGGTTCAGCAGCGCCGCCCCGACGTACCGGTGCCGCTCCCCCAGCCGTTCCCGCAGCCCCTCCAGCACCCGCCCGGACAGCGCCACGGCCTCCTCGGTGCGGCCGTCCCGCCGCAGCAGCACCGCGAGGTTGCCGGCGGCGAGCAGGGTGGTCGGGTACTCCTCGCCCAGGTGGTCCCGGTGGTATTCGAACGCGGCCCGGGCCAGCTCGACCGCCCGCCCGGTCTCGCCCAGCTCGGCGAGGTCGGCGGCGAGGTTGCCGGCGGCGGCCGCGGTCGCCGGGTAGTCGGCGCCGTGCCGGGCCAGCAGTCGACGGTGCGCCTCCTCGTCGGCGGCCCGCGCCTCCTCGTACCGGCCGAGCCTCAGCAGGGCGCCGCCGAGGTGGCGCAGGGCCCTGAGGGTGTTGTCGTGGTCCTCGCCGTAGCGTGCTCGAAAGCGCTCGACGACGTCCGAGAGCGCTGCCCGCGCCTCCTCGTACCGGCCGGCCTCGCGCAGGGCGCGGGCCCGGTTGGTCTCGGACTGGAGGGGGTACAGGTCGTCCTCGCCGAAAGCCGCCCGTTGCCGGGCCATGGCGGTCGAGTGGCCCTCGAAGGCGCGGTCGAGGTCGCCGGACACGAAGTCGGAGACGCCCAGGTTGTTGAGACTCATCATGGTGCGCGGATGGTTCGGCCCGAGAACCCGCTCGGCGGCCTCCAGCGTCCGCCGGTCGAGCGCCTGCGCCTCGGTGTAGCGGCCAAGTTGGCGCAGGTCTGCGCCGAGGCCGCCGGCCGCGGCGAGGGTGTGGACGTGGTCGGGCCCGAGCAGTTCGGTGAGCCGCTCCCACGCCTCCCGGTCGATCCGGTACGCCTCCTGGGCCGCACCCTGGAGCCGCAGCACGTTGCCGAGCTCGACCCGCAGCAGCAGCGCCGTCAGCTCCTCCCCGCCCCAATCGGCCAGCGCCCGCCCGGCGAGCTCGCACGCCTCCTCCAGCAGCCCCCGGTGACGCAGGTAGCGCACCGACGCGGTGATCCACCGCCGCACCTCCGGGTCCGCGCTCTCCACCGCCCCGGACGGCCCCAGGTGCGGCAGCAGCGCCGCGAACCCGGGCCAGTCCTCCGCCCGGTCCGGGTTCCCGGAGCCGACCAGCGCCAGGGCTCCGTGCACGGCGGCCCGGACCGTGGGCCGGTCGGCCTCGGCCACCTGGTCGCGCAGCAGTGCCTGGACGATCCGGTGCACCGCGAGCGTCCCGCCGCCCTCGGCGTCGTAGCGGACCAGGCCGTACTGGTTGACGGTGCGCAGGATCTCCCCGATCGCCAGCCGTTCGTCCTCGCCCCGCGGGGGCCGGATCACCCCGACGGCCGGTTCGCTGTAGAACAGCTCGATCGGGATGGCATCCGGTCCGAGGAAGCCGCAGAGCTCCAGCAGTCGTGTCGCCGGGGCGTTGATCCGGCGCAGGTCGGCGCCGGCGATCCGGGCGGTGGCGGCGATGGCGGCCGGGCCGTCGCCCGGGACGGGGCGGTCGAGCACCTCGGTGAGCGCGCCGTCCAGCAGTTGCAGGTAGGTGGCGGCCGGCATCGGGGTCTCCTGGAGCCAGCGCGCGGCCTGGTCGACGGCGAGCGGGAGGTCGCCCAGCCGGTCGGCGATCGGCTCCGCCTCCTCCGGCCGGATCGCGGGGTTGAACCGCCGCAGCAGCCGCACGCTCTCCGCCCGGTCGAACACGTCGACCTCGGTGCGGCCGGAGTGCCGGGCCCAGCGCCGGTTGCGCGAGGTCACCAGCACGTGCCCGTCCACGGTCCCCGCGGGTAGCCACGGCGCGAGCCGGTCCGGGTCCTCGGCGTTGTCGAAGACCAGCAGCCAGCGTCCGTACGGCCGCCCCTGGTCCAGGTGGACCAGCAGCTCGCGGGCGACGCGCTGGACGTTCCCGTCGGCGGGCAGCCCGAGGGTGGCGGCGAGTTCGGCGAGCTGCCGCGGGACGTCGGTGGGCTCCTCGGCCCGGATCCACCAGGCGACGTCGTACCCGGCCGCGAAGCGGTGCGCGTACTCGGCGGCGGTCTGCGACTTGCCGACCCCGCCCATGCCGTACAGCACCTGCACCGGTATGGCGGCGGGCCGCCCGGTGAAGCGGTCGCGCAGCCGTTCGAGCAGGCCGCCGCGGCCGGTGAACGCGGGGTCGCGCGGCGGCAGCGAGTGCACCGCCGGACGGCCGCCGGGGAAGCGGGCGGGCGGTGCCGGCTCCTCCTCGGACTCGACCCAGCGGCCGACGCCGGGCGGCGGTCCGAGCAGCTCGAACAACCGGGACTCCGCCGATTCGGCCACGCAGTCGGCCAGTTCGACCACCGCCCGCCCGTCGAAGGGTTCCGGCAGCGGCCCGGCGGCCACCGACACCGCCGCCAGCGCGCCCTCCTCGCCGTCGCCGAACCGGCGCCACAGCTCGCCCGCCCGCGGCAGGGCCAGGTACTCGGGCGACAGCAGGGCCAGCATCCGCCCGTCCCCGTCCAGCGGTCCGTCGGCCTCCGGCAGCGCGCCGGAGGCGTCCGGCGGGACGGCGGCGCTGTGGAGCGTGGCCAGGTAGCCGAACCCGGTCAGCACCGCGGCGGCCCACTCCGCCCACATCCGGTCCCCGGGGGCGTAACTCAGGTACACCCGGCGGGACCTGGACCGTCCGGGCCGCAGGTAGGCCGCGTAGAGCCGCCGGCGGACCCGGTCCGGGACGGGCCGCAGCTCACGCACCCGGCCGTCGGTGAGCCAGTCCGCCAGCCGCTCGTACGCGCCGAGCAGGCTGCGGTGCTGCCGGGGCCGGTCGGCGACGGTGGCCGGCACCTCCTCGTAGGCGTAGAAGGGCTTGTAGGGCACCTCCACGTCCCGCCAGTAGGCGTCCGTGTGCTCGGTGCCGAGCCAGCGGTCCAGGTAGGGCGCGAAGGCCTCCCGGACGAAGTCGCGTCCGGCCGCGAGCCCGGCCCGCTCGGTCTCCTCCACCCGCATCGGCACCGGGAGCACCCGGATGTCGCGGATGTCCGCCTCGGCGATGGCGTGCGCCGCGTCGACGCCGCCCCGGATGCTCTGGGCGCTGAGGGTGAAGCAGTCGACCACGGTGTCGGGCAGCACCACGGTGCAGATGCCCGAGGTGTCGCTGACCCCGGTCCTGCTGTCGATCAGCACGTAGTCGTACGAACTGGTCCACTGCTCGCGCAGGGCCGCCAGGAACTCGGACCCGCGGATGTCGCTGCGGGTGTAGAAGCTGCGCCAGTTGAAGCTGGTGACGGCCGCCGAGTAGGTGCCGTCCTGCCGCCCGGCCGGCATCAGGTCGAGGCGGCCGCCGGCCGGCAGGTCGAGGGCGAGGCCGCACAGGTGCTCGTCGAGCCGGCCGGGTGCGCCGAGCCACTCGCGCGGTCCGAGGGCCGGTGCGTCGGCGGGGCGCGGCAGAGCCTGGTCGACGTAGCCGCGCAGCAGGTCGATCAGGCCGGGGGTCCCGCGCAGTTCGGGGTCGATCAGCAGCGGGTGGTAGTAGCGGTGCAGGCCGGGGGCTTCGAGGTCCCAGTCCACCACCAGGACGCGCAGGCCCTGGCTGGCCAGGATCCAGCCGAGGTTGGCCAGCGCCATGGTCCGGCCGGTGCCGCCCTTGAAGGAGTAGAAGGTCACGATCGAGCCGGTCGCGGGCGGGGCGGCGGCGGCCTCCACGGCCGTCGGCAGGGCCTGGTCGGCGGTCATGACTGCGGCTCTCCTCGGCTCGGCGGGTTGGTGGCGGACCGGGGTTCGGCGGCGGACCTCGGCGGGTTGACGACGGGTCTCGGTGGGGCGCTCGGCCGGGGCGGCAGTGGCCGCGGCTCCGGTCGCCCGGCCGGGATGGCCAGCCCGGGCATCGTCGGCGCCCCCGGTTCGAGTCCGAACGAGGCCCGGACGGCGTACGGGTCGCCGTCCTCGCCCTCGTCCGCCTCGTCCAGCAGCCGGTTCTGGGCGACCGTCACGGCTCGCAGGAGTTCGCTCTCGAAGCGTTCCCGGGACACCTTCACCCGGAAGAGCGGTTCCGGCCCGGAACGGTGCAACCAGTTGCGCGGGAACACCGCGCGCACCCCGCCCCACAACTGCGCGCGGGCCGGCCCCTCGGGCGGGTCGTCGGTGCCGGTGGGCACCAGGACGCCGGTGACCGGGTGGTTCTGGTCGTCGTACTCGCGCAGCGCCTGCCGGTACGGCTCCCGTCCGGCCGACCACGGGTCCACCAGCAGCACACTGACCTGGTTGTTCTCCCGGGCCCGGTCGAGGTCCCCGGCGAGTCCGGGGCCGACCTCGTCCAGGGTGGTGATGTGCCCGGCCCGGGTGATCGCCTGCTGGGCCTGGACCACCAGCGAGGGCATGGTCGGCGGGTAGTAGGGCGCCCAGTCCCAGGGCCGCGGCCCGTACCAGCCGCCCCCTCCGCCCGCTCCTGAGGCACCGTCACCACGCCCGGCCCGCCCGGCCGCCACGAACAACCGGACCAGGCCCGGCCGGGTCGGCGGCAGCTCCGTGGCGGGCACCGGGAAGCAGCCCTCCACCGTGCCCAGGTCCAGGGACGGCAGCTCGCCGAGGTACTGCCCGGCCGCCTCCCGCACCCGCTCCGCGATCACCTTGATCACCCGCAGGTAGTCCGGCCCGTAGGGATCCGCTCGTAGCAGGGCCCGCAGCCCACCGGCGGCATAGGCCTCGCCCAGGTCGTGCTGGACGTACTGGATCCGCAGCACCTCGGCCGGCAGCCCCTCGGGCAGCGGCTCCCAGAGCACCGGGATCAGTGCGGGGACCGTACGTCCGGTCAACTCCCGGTGCCGTAACACCCGTTCGTGGAAGGCGGTCCACTCCTTGCCGCAGTACGGGCTGGCGAAGTACGCCGGGGAGTACAGCGCGACCATGGCGCGGCAGCCGGCCACCGTCCCGGAGAGCTGCTGCTCCCAGTCGTCGCCGAGGCGCAGCCGCTCGGTGTCCCGGTAGCCGAGGCCGTCGGGGCCTGCGGTCGCTTCCAGTCGGGCCAGTTCGTCCTTCAGATCGCTGAAGAACTGGTCCACGAAGGAGCCACCGGCCAGGTGGTCCCGATGGGCGTAGCTGAAGAAGAAGAACGGCTCCACCGCACCCCCGTCCACAACACCCCGTGGTCAGCCGACCGGCCTACCGTACCGGGGAGTTGGCCGGAATCGGAGTGGGGCACCGAAGCGGGTGGCCGAATCCGCCCCCGCCCTCACGGGCAGAGGCGCTCCACCCGCCACCCCGTCGGGCGGGAGGGGTCGGCGGTGTAGCGGAGGCGGTCGTGCAGGCGGTTCTCGCGCCCCTGCCAGAACTCGACGCTCTCCGGGACCACCCGGTAGCCGCCCCAGAACGGCGGGACGGGGACGCCCTCGCCCTCGGGGTAGCGGCGTTCCAGTTCGGCGTAGCGCTGTTCGAGGACGTCCCGGCCGCTGACCGGGCTGGACTGCTCGCTGGCCCAGGCGCCGAGTTGGGAGCCGTGCGGGCGGGTGCGGAAGTAGGCGGCGGTCTCGTCCCGGCCGACCTTCTCGACCCGGCCCTGGACGATCACCTGGCGGGCCAGCGCGATCCACGGGAAGAGCAGCGCGGCGTGCGGGTTCGCGGCGAGTTCGGAGCCCTTGCGGGAGCCGTAGTTGGTGTAGAAGACGAAGCCGCGCGCGTCGTAGCCCTTGAGCAGGACGGTGCGCGAGCTGGGCCGCCCCTCGGCGTCGGCGGTGGAGAGCACCATGGCGTTGGGCTCCACCACCCCGGCGTCGTCCGCGTCGAGGAACCAGCGGGTGAACTGACCGATCGGCTCGGGCGCGAGCCGCTCCTCGACCAGGCCCTCGTGGGTGTAGTGCTTGCGCATCACGGTGAGGTCCGGACCGGGGCGGGGCTCGTCGGCCAGGGTCCGGCTGGCGGGGCTCAGGGGCGTCGACTGGGCGCGTTCCGGGGTCTGCACGCCAACATCATCCCGTACGACAAGCAACCGGCACCGCTACCTCAGGACAAACCCCGGCCGGAGATATGGTGACTCGCCACCGCTTGGCCGCCCGCCGTACGGGGAATTGTCCGGAACCAGGTGTTTGGTTCCGGGTCTCTCCCGGGCACGACCGACCCTCGGCGGAAGAGTCAACCGGGCCCGCGGGCAACATCACCATGGTGGTGTATGGCGCAATGCACCCCGTGCCTGTCACTCTGGCACCGAGTGCCAACCACGATTCGGTCACTGGCGCGCCGCCCCACCACGGCGGAGCACCGATCGCAGAACTGAAGGAGCCGTCGTATGTCCGACTTCGTACCCGGGCTTGAGGGAGTCGTCGCGTTCGAGAGCGAGATCGCCGAACCCGACCGTGAAGGCGGCGCGCTGCGGTACCGCGGTGTCGACATCGACGACCTGGTCGGCCACGTCTCCTTCGGCCACGTGTGGGGCCTGCTGGTGGACGGCAAGTTCAACCCCGGCCTGCCGGCCGCCGAGCCCTTCCCGATCCCCGTGCACTCGGGCGACATCCGGGTCGACGTCCAGTCCGCGCTCGCCATGCTCGCCCCGGTCTGGGGCCTCAAGCCGCTGCTCGACATCTCCGCCGAGCAGGCCCGTGACGACCTCGCCCGCGCCGCCGTGATGGCGCTGTCCTACGTCGCCCAGTCCGCCCGCGGCCAGGGCCTGCCGATGGTCCCGCAGAGCGAGATCGACAAGGCCGAGACGGTCGTCGAGCGGTTCATGATCCGCTGGCGCGGCGAGCCGGACCCGAAGCACGTCAAGGCCGTCGACGCCTACTGGACCTCGGCCGCCGAGCACGGCATGAACGCCTCCACCTTCACCGCCCGGGTCATCGCCTCCACCGGCGCCGACGTCGCGGCCGCGCTCTCCGGTGCGGTCGGCGCGATGTCCGGCCCGCTGCACGGCGGCGCGCCGTCCCGCGTGCTGGGCATGATCGAGGAGATCGAGCGCACCGGCGACGCCACCAAGTGGGTCAAGGACGCGCTGGACAAGGGCGAGCGGCTGATGGGCTTCGGCCACCGCGTCTACCGCGCCGAGGACCCGCGCGCCCGCGTGCTGCGCCGCACCGCCAAGGAGCTCGGCGCGCCGCGCTTCGAGGTCGCCGAGGCGCTGGAGAAGGCCGCGCTGGAGGAGCTGCACAACCGCCGCCCGGACCGCGTGCTGGCCACCAACGTCGAGTTCTGGGCCGCGATCATGCTGGACTTCGCCGAGGTCCCGGCGCACATGTTCACCTCGATGTTCACCTGCGCGCGCACGGCGGGCTGGTCGGCGCACATCCTGGAGCAGAAGCGCACCGGTCGCCTCGTGCGCCCCTCCGCGCGCTACGTGGGCCCCGGCCCGCGCCGCCCCGAGGAGATCGAGGGCTGGGACGCCATCGCCCGCTGAACGCGCTGAGCGCGTCCCCGTGCACCACCTCTGACCAGCGGGTCCGGCCTCGGCCGGACCCGCTGTCGGCGTCCGGCAGGCAGCGAAGATCACAGTCTCAGCGGGCGGACGACCGTACCCCGGGCGAGCCCCCGGCCGGTAGGCTGCGCGCGTGGCTCAGATCCAGATCCCCGCTGACATCAAGCCCGCAGACGGCCGTTTCGGCTGCGGACCGTCCAAGGTGCGCCCCGAGGCACTGAGTGCCCTCGCCGCCACCCAGGCCTCCCTGCTCGGCACCTCGCACCGCCAGGCCCCGGTCAAGAACCTGGTCAAGCGCGTGCGCGAGGGCGTGAGCAGCCTCTTCTCGCTGCCGGAGGACTACCAGGTCGTCCTCGGCAACGGCGGCTCCACGGCCTTCTGGGACATCGCCGCCTTCGGTCTGGTGCGGGAGAAGTCCCAGCACCTGGACTTCGGTGAGTTCTCCTCGAAGTTCGCCTCCTCGGTCAAGGCCGCGCCGTGGCTGGCCGAGCCGACCGTGATCAAGACCGCCCCGGGCACCCACCCGCTGCCGGTCGCCGAGGCGGGCGTGGACGTCTACGGCCTCACCCACAACGAGACCTCGACCGGCGTCGCGATGCCGATCAAGCGCCCGGTGGGCGCGGACGAGGGTTCGCTGGTCCTGGTGGACGCCACCTCGGGCGCCGGCGGCCTGCCGGTGGACATCACCGAGACCGACGTCTACTACTTCGCCCCGCAGAAGTCCTTCGCCTCCGAGGGCGGTCTGTGGCTGGCCACCTTCTCCCCGGCCGCCCTGGAGCGCGCCGCCGAGATCGCCGGCTCCGGCCGCTACGTCCCGCCGTTCTTCTCGCTGCCGACGGCCATCGACAACTCGTCGAAGGACCAGACGTACAACACCCCGTCGATCGCCACCCTGTTCCTGCTGGCCGACCAGCTGGAGTGGCTGAACGGCAACGGCGGGCTGGACTGGGCCGTCGCCCGTACGGCCGACTCCTCGTCCCGGCTGTACGCCTGGGCCGAGAAGTCCTCCTTCGCCAACCCGTTCGTGGCGAACCCGGCCGAGCGCTCCCAGGTGGTCGGCACCATCGACTTCGACGAGTCGGTGGACGCCGCCACGGTCGCCAAGGCACTGCGTGCCAACGGCATCGTGGACACCGAGCCGTACCGCAAGCTGGGCCGCAACCAGCTGCGCATCGCGATGTTCCCGGCGATCGACCCGGCGGACGTCGAGGCGCTCACCCAGTGCATCGACTACGTGGTCGAGCAGCTCTGACCGCCTCCCGAGCACGACGCGCCACCTGAGCGCGACTGAGGGCCACCGCCTGCGGGCGGTGGCCCTCACGCCGTTCCGGTCCTACTTGCCGGCCAGCGAGCTGATCAGCACGATGACCAGCAGGAGCAGCAGGGTGCCGGTCACGATACGCATGCGAGTCTTTGGGTCCACGGTCAACGAGCGTACCTCCGGCTCACCAGCGAGCCGACCCTAGCCCTCAGCTCCAGTCGGCCAGCGCCCAGGAACGCAGCGACGCGTAGTGGGTGGCGCCCCCGTCCTGGCGGCTCTCCATCAGGTGCAGCTCGGCGGCCTCCCACTCCGGCCCCTGGTACTCCGCCAGCGCCGCCGCCAGGGCGTCCAGCTCGGCCGCGGCAACCCGCTGGACGGCCCGCCGCTGGCCGCGGTGGGAGCCGGCCCGGGCCAGCGTGAGGTGCGGGTGGAAGGCGAAGGCGTCGGTGTCCCCGGTCGCCTCGTCGGTGGCCTCGGCGACCGCCTCCGCGAGCCGGCGCAGCGCCCAGGTCTGGCCCTCCACCCCGGCCCAGAGCACCCGGTCGCCGAACCGGCCGGCGCCCGCGATCCGCAGCCGGTGCACCGGGTGCACCTCGGCGACGGCGGCCAGGCCGGTCTCCAGCTCGGGCAGCCGCTCGGTCGGCACCTGGCCGAGGAAGGCCAGGGTGAGGTGCCAGCCCTCGGCGGTGGTCCAGCGCAGCCGGTCCGCCCCGGGCAGCCCTCGCACCGGGGCGACGGCGTCGGCGAGCCCCTGCAGAGCCGTGACCGGTGGGAGGACCGCCACGAACAACCTCATGGGCCAATCTTCCCTCGATCGGCCGTTTGGAGTAGAACGGTTATCCATGAAGATCCGCAACGGGGGCCTCGCGGACATCCCCGACATCCTGTCCCTGCTCGACGGCGCCGTGTCCTGGCTGGCCGGCCAGGGCCGCACCGGCCAGTGGGGCGACCAACCGTTCAGTACCAACCAGGCCCGGGTCGACCAGGTCTCCTCGTACGCCGCCGAGCCCTTCCTGATCCGCCTCGCCGTGGACGACGACGGCCGCACGGTCGGCTGCTGCGTGCTCTCCGAGGACCGCGGCCGGTGGATCCCCGCCGTGGACGAGCGCGAGCTGTACGTCCGCAACCTGGTCACCGACCGCAGCCGCAAAGGCTCCGGCATCGGCGCCGCGCTGATCGCCAACGCGATCGAGGAGACCCGCCGGCGCGGCATCGGCCTGCTGCGGGTGGACTGCTACGGCGGCGCGGACCGCAGGCTGGTCGCCCAGTACCGGGCGCTCGGCTTCACCGAGACCGAGACCTTCGAGGTCGAGCAGCCGACCGGCATCTGGCCGGGCCAGGTGCTGGCCATCCGCCTCTGACGCACGGCAGGACCCCCGGGGGGGGCAATCCCCCGGGGGTCCTGGCGATCCCGACTTTCCTGACGACCGGTCAGCAGGCCGGAACCAGCTCCGACTTGCTCGCCGTGCGGGCCCGCGGCACGACGGCCACCACCCGGCCGCCACGACCCGGGTGCAGGTCGAAGCGCACCCGCAGGTCCGCGCTGCGGGCCAGCACCACGCCGACCGCGGCGGCCGCCAGCGCGGACACCACGCCGCAGGCCAGCAGGCCGAGCCGGGGCCCGTACGAGGCGGTGACCCAGCCGACGATCGGGGCGCCGATCGGCGTGCCGCCGGTGAAGACCAGCACCAGCAGGCCCATCACCCGACCGCGCATCTCGGGGTCGGTGGCCAGCTGCAGCGTGGAGTTGACCGAGGTGTTGAAGCTCAGCCCGAACACCCCGATCAGCATCAGCAGCAGCGCGAAGGTCCAGTAGTCGGGCGCGAAGGCCGCGACCACCTCCAGCGTGCCGAAGGCCAGCGCCGCGCCGACCAGTCGGCGCAGCCGCGGCGCGCCCCGACGGGCGGCGAGCAGCGCACCGGCCAGCGAGCCGACCGCCATCGCGGTGTTCAGCAGGCCGTACTGCCCGGCGCCCACCTTGAAGGTGTCGTACGCGAAACCGGACAGCAGCGTCGGGAAGTTGAAGCCGAAGGTGCCGATGAACCCGGCCAGCACCATCGGCCAGAGCAGCTCGGGCCGCTCCTTCACGTAGCGCAGGCCCTCGCGCAGCTGGCCCTTCTCGCGGGCGATCGGCTCGGTCGGGCGCAGCTCGCTCTCCCGCATCGCGAGCAGCCCGCCGATCACGGCGGCGAAGGACAGCGCGTTGACGGCGAACGCCCAGCCGCTGCCGACCGCGGCGATCAGCAGACCCGCGACGGCCGGGCCGACCAGGCGGGCGGCCTGGAAGTTCGCGGCGTTCAGGCTGACGGCGTTGGCGAGGTCCTTGGGCCCGACCATCTCGGAGACGAAGGCCTGCCGGGTCGGGTTGTCCACCACGGTGACCAGGCCGAGCAGCAGCGCGAAGCCGTACACGTAGTACGGCGTCACGATGCCGCCGACGGTCAGCACGGCCAGGCCCGCGGCGAGCAGGCCCATCGCGCCCTGGGTGTAGATCAGCAGCCGGCGCTTGGGCATCCGGTCGGCGAGCACGCCTCCGAACAGACCGAGCAGCAGCATCGGCAGGAACTGCATGGCGGTGGTGATGCCGACCGCGAGCGGGCTGCCGGTGAGGCTCAGCACCAGCCAGTCCTGGGCGATCCGCTGCATCCAGGTGCCGGTGTTGGACACCACCTGGCCGGCGAAGTAGTAGCGGTAGTTGCGAACGCGCAGGGAGGAGAACATCCCCCCGGGCCTCGTGAAGCGGGCTCCGGTCGGAGATGCGGCCGATTGGGTTCGGCTCTGAGCGGCGGGGTCCGCCGCGGTGCGTTCGTCGGGGTCGTCGTCGCCGCTGCCGGGCAGTCCGCTGGGGGCGGGGGCCTGGGCGTCGGCGGCCGCGGCACTGTCCGCGGCGGGGTCGGTGGTCGGGTCGTCGGTACGGATGGCGGCGGCGCTGGCTGCGGCCGGCGGTGTCACTGTGGTCTCCCCTCGCGGCGCGACGGCCCTGGCGGTGGCCGTCGCGCTCCTGGTGTCGGTGGTCGGTCCTGCGGTGATGCGGACTCCTTCTTCTCCCGGCTTGGCCGGCCGGGTTCGGTGTGCCTAGAGGTGTGCGAGCTTGTAGAGCACGGGCGCGGCCTCCCGGAGGACGGCCCACTCCTCGTCGTCGAGCCCTTGGGCGAGCTCGGCGAGCCAGATGTTTCGGCGCCGACGGCTCTCCGCGAGGATCGCCTCGGCCTGCTCGGTGCTGCTGACGACCACCTGGCGGCGGTCCTCGGGGTGCGGCTCGCGCCGCACCAGCCCCTTCTCCTCCAGCATCGCGACGATCCTGGTCATCGAAGGAGGCTGTACGTGCTCCTTCCGGGCGAGCTCACCCGGTGTCGCCTTCCCGCACCGGGCGAGGGTGCCCAGCACCCCTATCTCGGTGGGACTCAGCGACTCCTCCACCCGCTGGTGTTTGAGTCGTCGGGAGAGGCGCATCGTGGACGACCGCAGCTGTGAGATCGCTGCGAGGTCCTGCTCGGACATCTCGGGCATCTCCTTAGCTTACGTCATTACTCTCGCTAAGGAAAAACGGGTTCCCGCCGCGCCGGAAGATCGACCCGGTGCCATATTGGTCATGGGTCACCACTCCCGACTCCAGGAAGGCCCGACCAGCCATGTCCGATCTCGCCGCCGAGCAAACCGGGCCGTACGTGCCGTACGCGCCGCCCGCGCCGTACGAGCAGTCCGCCACGTCCGGGCAGCCCGGGCGGTCCGGGCCGCAGGGGCAGGACGACAGCGGCTTCGCCCGGCTCGCCATGGTCACCATCGACTGCGCCGACCCGGTCGCGCTGGCCTCCTTCTACGGCGAGCTCCTGGGCTGGGAGACCCGGCACGTGGACGAGCACTTCGCGATCCTGGACAACCCGGAGGGCGGCAGCCCGCTGGGCTTCGGACGGGTGGCGGGCTACCGGCCCGAGCCGTGGACCGAGCCGGACGGCAGCAAGCACTTCCACCTCGACTTCTACGTCGACGACCTGGACGAGGCGACCGCCAAGGCCCTCGCACTGGGCGCGACCGAGCCCAGCTACCAGCACGGCCGCACGCTCAAGGTGCTGATCGACCCGGCCGGCCACCCGTTCGGGCTAGCCCCGCTGGAGTAACCGACAAACGGGCCTGGGGGCCGTGCGCAGGCGGTGTCAGGGCTTGGTGCCAAGATCTTGCAGGACACGTAAAGGTCCACGCTGACCTGGGACTTCACGAAAAACACGAACCTTGTGCGACCACCGGGCAGTGGATACTGTCCCCGTTGTCAGGGGCACCACACGCCAGGTCTCCCCTTGGCGGAGCCCCCTCCGCGCCCGTCTCCGCGCGTTCCCCCGCCCCCGGTCCCCCGGTCCCCCGTCTCCGCCCGAGCCCTGGCGCCCGCATCCCCGCATCCGTCCAGGGAGCTCTCTTGGGTGAGATCCATCATGCCGACCACGGCTGGGTGACACCGGCGGTCTCGTACTTCGTCGCCTGCCTCGGCGCCTTCGTCGCCCTGCGCAGCGCCCGCTGGGCGCTCATCTCGAAGGGCCGCAGCCGGGTCGTCTGGCTGCTGTTCGCCTCGACCTCGCTCGGTGCCGGCATCTGGTCCATGCACTTCATCGCCATGCTCGGCTTCTCGGTCAGCGGCGTCGACATCACCTATCAGCCCGGGCTGACCGTGCTCAGCCTGCTGGTCGCCGTCGCCGTCGTCGGCATCGGGCTGTTCACCGTCGGGTACTGGCGCAGCCGTCCCGTCCTGTCCCTGCTGATCGGCGGGCTGACCACCGGACTCGGGGTCGCCGCGATGCACTACCTCGGCATGGCCGCGATGGTGCTGCCCGGCCACCTCGGCTACGACCACCTCACCGTGGCCGGCTCGATCGCCATCGCGGTGGTCGCGGCGACGGCCGCGCTCTGGGCCGCGCTGAACATCCGCGGCACCCTCGCCGTCCTGGCGGCCGCGCCGGTGATGGGCGTGGCGGTGTGCGCCATGCACTACACCGGCATGGCGGCGCTGTCGGTCCAGCTGGACTACTCGCACTCCACCGCGGACGGTGTGATGGCGCTGGAGTTCATCTTCCCGCTCGGGGTCGGACTGGGCTGCTACGTGTTCTTCGGCGCGCTGGCCTTCGCGGTCTCGCCGAGCAAGACCTCCGCGCAGCCGCTGCTGGTCGGCCCGGCCGCCCCGCTGCCGCCGCGCGCCTCCTTCACCCCGAAGGCCGGGCAGCCCGGCCGGGTGCCGCCGCAGCAACAGCGGCGGCCGGTGGGCGAGGCGGGCGCCCGGCGCTGAACCGGGGCAGCCAGGAACGAAACGACGTCCGGCCGGGTCCCCCACCCCGGCCGGACGTCGATTCGTTCGTCGCCGCGTCGCCGCGTCACCGCTGAGCCTCCGGCTGACTGCTCCGGCTGACTGCTCCGACTACTCCGGCTGCCCGAGCAGCCCGGTCAGGTGCTCCGGCGTGGCCACCGGGCAGACCTTGCGCACGAAGTCCCGCCGCAGCCCGTGGTACGGCTCGCCCGCCCGGTAGAAGTTGGCGTGCATCCGGCGCAGTTCCTCCGCCCGGTACTCGGCCAGCGGCTTGGCCTCCTCGTCCTCGGCGCGGCGGCGCTTCTTGTCCACCAGCCGCCCGGTGAGCTCCGGCGAGTCGGCCAGCCGGGCGGCCTCCCGGGCCACCCAGCGGCGGAACTCGGCGGCGTCCCCGCCGGTCGTACGGTCCACCAGGCCGATCCGACGGGCGTGTTCGGCCCCGACCGGCAGCGCCTCGGTGGTGAGCCGCTCGGCCTGCTCCGCACCGACCCGGGCGGGCAGGGTGTACGTCCAGTACTCGGAGCCGTACAGGCCCATCAGCCGGTAGTGCGGGTTGAGCACCGCCGACTCCCGGCACCACACCTCGTCGGCGGCGAGCGCCAGCATCAGGCCGCCGGCCGCAGCGTTCCCGGCCAGCGCGGCGACGGTCAGCTTGTCACCGGTGGTCAGGATCGCCTCGACCAGGTCGTCCATCGCGTTGATGTTCTCCCAGGACTCCAGCGCCGGGAAGGCCGCGCCCTCGATGACGTTGAGGTGGATCCCGTTGGAGTAGAAGTCCCGGGGCGCGCCGAGCACCAGCACCGAGGTGGGGCGACCGGCGGCCATCCGGTAGGCGGCGAGCAGCCGGCGGCACTGCTCGGTACTCATCGCCCCGCCCGCGTAGGCGAATTCGAGGTAGCCGACGTCGCCGTCCTCGCGGTAGCGCAGCTCCGACCAGGTGTCCCGGCGGGCGGCCTCGACCGGGGTCACCGGCACCTCGCGGACCCGGTGCAGCTCGTCGGCGAGCACCGTCGCGGCCGGCAGCTTGAAGGTGACCGGCCCGCCGGGGGTGCGGCGCGGGCGCAGCTGCGGGATCCAGACCGCGCCGTCCACGGTGGCCCGGCAGATCGCGCCGTCCCGGGTGGCGATGACGGCGCCGGGCCGCGGGCCGCGCAGCTCGTCCTCGGGGTGGCCGCCGTGCAGGAAGAACTCCCGCCCGTACAGCTCGTCCAGGACGCCGGGCTGGGAGTCCGCGGCGCGCAGCTTGCGCAGCACGGTGGCGGTGTCGTCCTGCTCCCAGTCGATCCGGCGGACCTCCTGGCGCAGGAGGGGCCGCAGCTCGCCGCGGACGTCCGGACGGGTGCAGTCCAGCGGCTCGGGGGTGAACAGCCCTCCCTCGTACCGCTGGACGGCCAGCAGGACGGCCTCGACGGCGGCGTCGGCGACCTCGCCCCGGTACAGCTCGCTCTTGCCGCAGTCGGGGACGGGGAAGTCGACGGACGCCCAGATGTCGCCCGCGTCCATCTCCTCGACGGCCTGCAGCACGGTGACGCCCCAGCGCGGCGCGCCCTCGGTGATCGCCCAGTCGAGCGAGGAGGGGCCGCGGTCGCCCTTCGGGCCCGGGTGCACGATCAGGACCGTCCGGGTGGACCAGATGTCCGCCGGGACGGCCTTGGTGAGCATCGGGCAGAGGATCAGCTCCGGGTCGACCCGGGCCACCGCGGCCCGCATCTGGTCGTCACCGAGCGCGAGTTGGACGGCCACCTGATGGCCGCGCTCGCGCAGCTCGGTGTGGACGCGCTGGGTCAGGCTGTTGAACGCGGTCGCGATCAGGAGAATGCGCAAGGGGGGCCTCCGGGCAGGTACTTCGGGTGCGCGCGGAGGCGATGAAACCAGGGCATGGACACGTAATGGTCACGGTCCGGCCCTTGCCGCCCTACCCTCACGCACCCCGCACACCTGTGGCCCCGGCGTGGCCCGTGCTTCGCCGGATCTCCCCAGCCTCTTCCCGGAGTTGGACTGGCGGACCCGGCCGGGAGGACCCCACCAGCCCGGCCGGAAGGCGCCCGGGCGCCCCTAGCGCGGGAACGCCCGGCGGGCCCGCCAGGTGGTGTGCTCGCGGGAGACCGCGTCCTCCGCCTCGGCGGCCAGCCGCGCCCAGCGCTCCTCGGCGTCCGGCGTCTTGAGGTCGAGGTCGGAGAGCTGGTTGCCGACGTTCTCCAGCTCGCGCGCGGCCAGCTGGTAGGCGGCGGCCAGCGGGCGCAGCTGCTTGAGCTGCGTCCAGGCGATGATCGCGGCGGCCGCGGCCGAGCTGGCGCCGAAGATGTGCACTTCGAGGGCGCCGGTGGCCTGGGCGATCGCCGCCGCCGCGCCGATGATGATCAGCGCCGCGATGCCGAGCCCCCAGGAGACCGCCTGGGACTCGCAGGACTCGGCCCGCGAGCGGTACCAGGTGCGCTGTCCCTCCACCCGGGTGCGCAGGTAGAGGGTGCGCCGGGCGATCAGGCTGTCGGCGCGGGCGCGCCGCATCTCCTCGGTGATCTCCGGGACGGCGCCGGGCGGCACGATCTCCGGGTCCTCGAAGGCCCGCAGCACGTCCTCGACCTGGAGCAGGTAGCCGCGGTCGGCGTCCACCGACTCGGCCTCGCCGCCGAACGGCCGGGCCCGGACACTGTACTTCCAGGCCAGCGTCTTGACCGACTCGGCCGCCGCCCGCGCCTCGTACCAGCGGCCCTGTGGGTTGCCGCGGCGCAGCCGGGACCAGAAGTAGCCGGCGATCAGGAAGGCGGCCACCGAGAACAGTGGCTTGATATCGCTGTCGCCCTTGTGGTCCGGGCCCGGGAGCGACCCGATCAGCGCGGCGATCACCAGCATCGCGATCAGTCCGCGGTGCCAGCGCAGCGTCTCGCGCTGGCCGTCCAGCGAGGCCTTGTCCGCCCGCCAGAACAACTCCGGCAGCAGCCGCGCCTCAACACCCCCGGGCGGATCCTGTTGCACCATCGGTCGAGTCCCCTCCCCGTCTCCGTCCAGGCAGTATGCCCACCGCCAATTGCCCTACACGGTCGCCTTTTTGACAGCTTCGGCGCGATCCTCCGACCGTCGGTGATTGCCCGCGCCGTCTCGTAACCGATATGAACAGTTACATGCCGCTGCACTGGAAGCTCGTCGTCGACTGCACCGACCCGCACCGCCAGGCCGCCTTCTGGGGCGCCGCCCTCGACTACACCGTCGAGGACCACAGCACCCTGATCACCCGCCTGCTCGGCGCCGGCGCGATCACCCCGGAGGACCTCACCGAGCTGGACGGCCGCCCCGCCTGGCGCACCCTCGCCGCCGTCCGCCACCCCGAGGACCCGTACGACCCCGCCTCGGACACCGGCCTCGGGCGCCGCGTCCTCTTCCAGGCCGTCCCGGAGACCGGGCGCGGCAAGAACCGCCTCCACCTGGACGTCCACCCCGGCCCGGGCGAGCGCACGGCCACCGTCACCCGGCTCGAAGCCCTCGGCGCCACCGCGCTCCGGGACGTCAAGGAGCCGGCCGGCGAATGGACCGTCATGCAGGACCCGGAGGGCAACGAGTTCTGCGTCCACTGACCCGGCGCGGGCACGACGCGGCCCCGCCCTCCAGGACCGGAGGACGGGGCCGCGGAGCGGGCCGTACGGCCGTCAGAGCAGGCCGAAGGCCGGCATCAGGTAGTAGAAGGCGAACACCGCCGCCACCGCGTACAGCGGGGCCGGAACGCTGCGGCCGCGGCCGGCGGCCACGCGCAGGATGCAGAAGGCGATGAAGCCGAAGCCGATGCCGTTGGTGATCGAGTAGGTGAACGGCATCATCACGATGGTCAGGAAGGCCGGGATCGCGATGGAGTAGTCGGCCCAGTCGATCTCCTTGACGGAGTTCGCCAGGATCAGGAAGCCGACCGTGACCAGCGCCGGGGTGGCGGCCTGGGCCGGGACCATGGTGGCCAGCGGGGTGAGGAAGAGCGCCACCATGAAGAGCAGGCCGGTGACGATCGAGGCGAAGCCGGTCCGGGCGCCCTCGCCGACGCCGGCGGTGGACTCGACGAAGCAGGTGTTGGCGGAGGCGGAGGTGGCGCCGCCGGCCGCGGTGGCGATGCCGTCGACCATCAGGACCTTGTTGATGCCCGGCAGGTCGCCGTTGCGGTCCAGCAGGTGGGCCTCGTCGGCGACGCCGAGGATGGTGCCCATCGCGTCGAAGAAGCAGGACATCAGCACGGTGAAGACGAACAGCAGGCCGGTGAGCACGCCGACCTTCTCGAAGCCGCCGAACAGGCTGACCTTGCCGACCAGGCCGAAGTCCGGGGCGGCCACCGGGTTGCCGGGCCAGGTCGGGACGGTGAGGCCCCACTTGAGTGCCGGGATGTCGACCACCTTGTCGATCACCACGGCGAGCACGGTGGAGCTCGCGATGCTGATCAGGATCGCGCCGGGCACCTTGCGGATCACCAGGATCAGGGTGAGCACCAGGCCGAAGACGAAGACCAGCACCGGCCATCCGAGCAGGTGGCCGTTGCCGCCGAGCTGCAGCGGGACGGTGGTGTGGGCGATGTCCGGGATGCGGGTGACGAAGCCGGAGTCGACCAGGCCGACCAGGCCGATGAACAGGCCGATACCGATCGCGATCGCCTTGCGCAGGCCGAGCGGGACGGCGTTCATGACCCGCTCGCGCAGGCCGGTGGCGACCAGCAGCATGATCGCGAAGCCGGCCAGCACCACCATGCCCATGGCGTCCGGCCAGGTCATCTTGGGCGCGAGCTGCAGCGCCACGATGGTGTTGACGCCGAGGCCGGCCGCCAGGCCGATCGGCACGTTGCCGACCACGCCCATCAGCAGGGTGGTGAGACCCGCGGTGAGCGCGGTGGCGGTGACCAGCTGGGCGCTGTTCAGGTGGGCCCCGGTCATGTCCGTGGCGCTGGCCAGGATGATCGGGTTCAGCACCAGGATGTACGCCATGGTGAAGAAGGTGGCGACACCGCCGCGGATCTCGCGCGGCAGGGTGGAGCCGCGCTCGCTGATCCGGAAGTAGCGGTCCAGTGCGCCCGTGGGGGGCTGGGGCGCGACGTCGGCGGGTTCGGGCGACTCGGTGGTCGGCTGGACCACTGGCATGGCTGGGCGTCCTCTGTGGGGGTGCTGAGGAGAGGGGGGACCGCCCGTGGCGACGGTGGCCGGGCGTGGACCTTTAAGTATGGTTTCCGGATCGCACACGCGCTATCTTCGCGCGTAGAGCCCGCAGGGAGTCCCGGAGCGCCCCCAGGGGCCCCGCCGCGCCCCCGCCGCACCGTACGCTAGGCCCCATGCCCAAGACGCCGCCGCACCCCTCGCCCCCTCCGCTGGAGGCCAACGACGTCGCCATCGTCGGCGGCGGCACGGTGCTGTGGTTCGTCGCCTTCCTCGTCCTGCTCCCCTTCCAAGGCACCCTCTCCGACCACAAGCACGGCAGCTGGCCCTGGATCTGCCTCTCCGGCGGCCTGCTCGGCCTGATCGGCCTCTGGTACTGCCGCGCCCGCCGGGACGCGATCGCCCGCAGCCGCGCCGCCGAGGCCGCCCTGCGCGAGGCCGACGGCGACGGCACCGGCGGCGGCACGGGCACCGACGGCAACACCGGCGGCAACACCGGCCCGGCCGCCCAGTCGGACTAATAGTCCTTTAGTAACACGCATCGGACATAAGGCACCCGTAGAGTCGGTGCCATGACGGAGCCTGCCCAACCCCCGGAAGAGCAGCCGCCCGACGGAAACCACCCCGACGGCGCGCACCCCCTCGGGCTGCTGCCCGGGCGGCGCGGCGGACTGACCACCGCCGAGGTGGCCGAACGTGTCGCGAACGGCCAGGTCAACGACGTCCCGGTGCGGTCCAGCCGGTCCGCCAAGGAGATCGTCCGGGCCAACGTCTTCACCCGGTTCAACGCGATCATCGGCGTCATGTTCGGGATCATCCTGGTCGTCGGCCCCATCCAGGACGGCCTGTTCGGCCTGGTCATCGTGGCCAACACGGCGATCGGCATCTTCCAGGAACTGCGCGCCAAGAAGACCCTGGACAGCCTGGCGCTGATCGGCGAGGCCCGCCCCCAGGTCCGCCGGGACGGCGCCGTCCAGCAGGTCGCCGTCTCCGGGATCGTCCTCGACGACACCGTGCTGCTCGGCATCGGCGACAAGGTGATCGTGGACGGCGACGTCACCGAGGCGGACGGCCTGGAGATCGACGAGTCGCTGCTCACCGGCGAACCCGACCCGGTCCTCAAACAGCCCGGCGACCAGGTGATGTCCGGCAGCTTCGTGGTGGCCGGCGCGGGCGCCTTCACCGCCACCAAGGTCGGCCGCGAGGCCTACGCGGCCCAGCTGGCCGAGGAGGCCAGCAAGTTCACCCTGGTGAAGTCGGAGCTGCGCAGCGGCATCAACAGCATCCTGCGGTTCATCACCTACCTGCTGATCCCCACCGCGCTCGGCCTGATCATCAGCCAGCTGGCCGTCGAGGGCCGGGACTGGCGCGAGGCCGTCCGCCGGATGGTGGCCGGCATCGTGCCGATGGTCCCCGAGGGCCTGGTGCTGCTGACCTCGGTGGCCTTCGCGATCGGCGTGATCCGGCTCGGCCGCAAGCAGTGCCTGGTCCAGGAGCTCCCGGCGATCGAGGGCCTGGCCCGGGTGGACACCGTCTGCCTGGACAAGACCGGCACCCTCACCGAGGGCGGCATGGACGTGATCGACCTGCGGGTGATCTCCAACGGCGAGCCCGCCCCGGTCGAGCCGGACGCCATCAAGCACGCGCTCGCCGTGATGGCCTGCGCCGACGCCCGCCCCAACCCGTCCATGCAGGCCGTGATCGACGCGTACGGGCGGGGCGACGGCGGGGGCCCGGGCGGCAACGGCTGGCGGGTGATCGAGGCGATGCCGTTCTCCTCCGCCCGCAAGTGGAGCGGCGTCCAGCTGCTGGAGCCGCAGGGCGGCGAGGCCAGCTGGCTGCTCGGCGCCCCCGACGTGCTGCTGCCCGCCGGGCACCCGGCGCTCGCCGAGGTGGACGAGCTGGGCGCCCAGGGCCTGCGGGTGCTGCTGCTCGGCCGTACGCCCGTCCCGCTGGACTCCCCCGACCCGGCGGCCGACCTCACCCCGCTCGCCCTGGTGGTGCTCCAGCAGCGGCTGCGCGCGGACGCCGCCGACACCCTGCGCTACTTCGAGAGCCAGAACGTCCGGGCCAAGGTGATCTCCGGGGACGCGGCGGTCTCGGTCGGCGCGGTGGCCGGCCACCTCGGCCTGCCCGGCGCGGACCGCCCGCTGGACGCCCGCACCCTGCCGGAGGACCCCGAGCAGCTCGCCGAGACGGCCGACCGGACCAGCGTCTTCGGCCGGGTCAGCCCGCAGCAGAAGCGCCAGCTGGTCGGGGCGCTGCAGTCCCGCGGCCACACCGTGGCGATGACCGGCGACGGCGTCAACGACGTGCTCGCGCTCAAGGACGCCGACATCGGCGTGGCGATGGGCACCGGCTCGGACGCCACCAAGGCGGTCGCCCAGATCGTGCTGCTCAACGACTCCTTCGCGACCATGCCCTCGGTGGTCGCCGAGGGCCGCCGGGTGATCGGCAACATCGAGCGGGTCGCCGGGCTGTTCCTGGTGAAGACGGTCTACTCGGTGCTGCTGGCGCTGCTGGTGATCTTCACCCACTCGCCGTACCCGTTCCTGCCCCGGCACTCCACCGTGCTGTCCACCCTCACCATCGGCGTGCCGGCCTTCTTCCTGGCCCTGGCCCCCAACAACGAGCGGGCCCGCACCGGCTTCGTGAAGCGCGTCCTGCGGCTGGCGATCCCCGGCGGCGTCATCGCCGGCACCGGCACCTTCGTCGCCTACGCGCTGGCCCGCTCCGACCACGCGACCGACCTCAAGGGCGACACCAGCGTGGCCACCCTGACGCTCTTCCTGATCGCCATCTGGGTGCTCGCCATCGTCGCCCGTCCGTACAACTGGTGGCGGCTGCTGCTGATCGCCACCATGGGCGGCGCGTTCGCCCTGGTCCTGCTGGTCCCGGCGCTGTCCGACTTCTTCGAGCTCTCCCTGGTCAACGGGCGCGACCCGTGGACGGGCGTCGGCATCGCGCTGATCTGCGGCGTGGCGCTGGAGTCCGCCTGGCGCTGGATGAAGCGTCGCGGCATGGAATGACCGCCCCTGCGCTTAGCATCTCCCTGAAAGGGGGTGCCGAATGGCGCGCAGGGGTGGGGAGTTGGAGGCGTTCATCGCCTTCCTGGGCGGGCTGCTGGCGGCCGGGCTGACGGCGCTGGCGATGGCGGGCGTCGGCCTGGCGGTCAGGCCCACGCCCGCACTGAAGGCAGCGGCGATGGTGACGCTCGGCGCGGTCTGGCTGACCGTCACCACCACCGTCTACCTGCGGCTCAAGCCGCGCAACGGCTGAGACTCAGCCCTCGAAGTCGCGGGCCGCGGACAGCTCGTACGCCCGGTCCGGCTCGCTGAGCGCGGCCAGCACCTCGAAGCGCCGGTGCCACTGCCCGACCGACCAGGCGAGCCCGGCCGCCAGGCCCTCCGGGGTGGCCGCGTGCAGCAGTCCGGGCACCGGCGGGATCTCGAACTCGTCGTCCTCGTCGGCGGCTTCGGCCAGCTCCGGATCGTACGGCGGCTCCGGGGCGTCCGCCTCCGGGTCCCAACGCCAGTCCACCGCGGCCTCCCCGCCGTCCGGGCCGACCACCAGGAGCTCCTCGTGCTCCTCGTAGGCGACCGGGCAGCCGGGCAGCAGCTCCCGCACCACGGCCGGCACCCGGTGCAGCACGCCCTCGGAGAGCACCCGGCCGCCGGCCACCTCGCTGGCCAGCGACACGTGCAGCCGCTCGGCGAGGTCCGCGGCGAGCGCCGGGGCGACCGGCAGCAGCGGGTACGGGTGCAGGAGCTGGACCAGGTCGGGGGCGTCGGCGACGACCGCCTCGGTGGCGTCCACCACCACCGTGCGGTCCGGGCGGCGCCCGGTGTCCGGATCCAGCGGCGGCAGCGCCCGCACCACGTCCAGCGGTTCGATCCGCTCACGCTCGACCCGGGCCAACGCGCTGTGGATGCCGTGCAGTTGGCGGTGCCCGACCTCGGCGTCCGGGTCGGTGAGCCGGTCCAGCACCTCGTCCGGGCCGTGGGTCTCGGCGAGCAGCGCGGCCAGCGTCGTGCGCACCCCGAGCGCGTGCAGGAACTGCTCGTCCAGGGTGGTGCGCGCCTCGTCGTACAGGCCGCGCAGCAGCGGGTCGGCCCCGGCGGCGCGCAGTCCGGCGGGCTCGCGGCCGCCCAGCACCGGGTGGTCGCGCAGCCACCAGGCGGTGTACGGCGGCAGGTCGGCGTAGGAGCCGTCCGGCAGCAGGGTGCGCGCCGGGTTGACCACGGCCTCCCGGTACGGCGGGCGGGCGAGCGCGGCCAGCGCCTCGGGCCAGGCGTCGTCGTCCACCAGGTCGAGGTCGCGCACGGCCAGCAGCTCGGCGGCCACCGGCGGCACGCCGACCACCTCGTCCGCGTGCAGCGCCTCCAGGGCGTCCTCGGCCCAGTCGGCGAGCCCGTCCGGCGCCTCGTCCAGCAGGCCGGTGGGGTGACCGCCGGCCGCCCGGTCGGCCGGCGCGGTCGGGTCGAGGCGCTCCAGGTCGTCCGGGTCGAGCACCACGTCCTCGGCGCGCACCAGCACGAAGTCGGCCAGCACGCCGACGGCCGTGAGCACCTCGGGGCCCCAGCGCTCCAGCATCTCGTCGTCCACCCAGCCGGCGTCCTCCTCGCGGGCGAGGGCGGCGAACGGGCTGCCGGGCAGCACGAGTTCGCCCGCGCGGGCGGGCTCGCCCTCGTCGTCCAGCAGCGCCAGCCGGGCCAGCCACGGGTGCTCGTCGGGCGCCGGGGCGGCGGCCTTCACCAGGGCCAGGACGGCGTCGGCCAGTTCGAGCGCGGCGTCCAGGTCGTCCTCGGCCAGCTCGTACGAGCGGGCGACGGCGGCCCGCACCTCGGGGGTGTCCAGCACCCCGGCGGGCGTGGCGGTGCCGGCGCCGAGCTTGGCCAGCAGCGGGTGGGCGGCCTCCGGGTGGGCCAGCCGCAGGTCGAGCGCGGCGAGCGCCCCGGCCAGCGTCTCGGGGTAGCCGGGGAAGGCCGCCCAGTCGGCGTCCTCGGAGGGCAGCAGCACCCGCCGGGGACCGGTGACGGTCCGCCCGTCCGCGAGCGGCACGGGCAGCGCGCCGAGCGCCTCCGGGTCGGCCGCGCCGAGCGCCGCGTACAGGTTGCGCCACCAGGCCGGGTCGCGGTCCAGGCCGCCGAGCTGGTCGACCACCTCGGCCAGCGGCACCCGGCGCACGTTCAGCACCCGCAGCTCGGTGCGGCGCTCCAGCCCGGCCGGCAGCAGCCCGGGGAAGATCGGCGCCAGCGCCTCGACCACCGAGCCGTCCGCGCCCTCCAGCAGCGTCGCGTCCCGGGGCCGCAGCGCGGGCGTGCCCTCCTCGACGACGCCGGGGTGGGGCAGGAACGGCGTGCCGGGCAGCCGGGACAGCACGGCCGCGCGCAGCGCGTTGTCCAGCGCGCCCTGCCCGAGCGGGCCCGGCACCAGGCCGAGTGAGCCCAGGTCGGCGCCGCGGGCGCGCAGCAGCTCGGCGTAGCTGTCGGCGGCGCGCTCGGTGAGGAAGTCGGCGAGCGGGCCGGGGGCGAGGTGCCGACGGGTGGAGTCCAGCGGGTAGGAGGCGATCAGCAGCGCGGGCAGGCCGATCGGCTCGTCGCTGGGGGTGGGCGCGTGCAGCACCGGCTCGATCGCGGGCCGCTGCGGGGCGCCGTCCTCGGCGACCGGGACGGCCCAGGTCACCGTCCAGTACGGGCGGGTGCGCTCCTCGGTGGGCCGGTCGGCGAGCAGCTCGGCGTCCAGCCGGCCGGAGGCGCCGACGGTCTGCCAGACCGTCCGCCGCGGCAGCCCGCCCGCGTCGTCGGTGACGGTGACCTCGGTGACGCCGTCCGGGCGCGGCTCGGCGGCGCTGCGGGTGAGCGTCCGGGTGCCGTCCGGGGTCTCCACCACCACCTCGGCCAGGCCGGGCAGGGTGAGCAGCAGCGCGTCGTCGATGCCGGCCAGCAGCCGGCGGGTCAGGTCCTCGGCGGCGACGTCCCGCAGCGGCAGCACCACCACGGTGTCGTAGCCCTCGGGAGCCGGACCCTCGGCCGCGAACGGCAGCCGCAGCAGTGGCACGTGGCCGTCCCGGCGGCGCAGCTCGTCGGTCAGCGCGGGCTGCGCCGCGGCCAGCGCCCGGGCCTCGCCGAGCGACCAGCGCACCCCGCCCGCGGCGCCCAGCACGGCGGGCTCGTCGGTGACGGCGAGGACGGCGGCGAAGCCGACGCCGAACCGGCCGACGGCGGGCTCCTCACCGCGCTTGGAGGAGGCGCGCAGGGTGGACAGCGACTCGACGGCGGCCGCGTCCAGCGGGGCGCCGGTGTTGGCGGCGGCCAGCACGCCGTCGGCCAGGGTCAGCCGCAGCCGCCCGGGGCCGCGCCCGGCCCGCACCGCCGCGTCGGCCGCGTTCTGCGCCAACTCGACGACCAGGCGGTCGCGGTAGCCGCCGAGCGCCAGCTCCTCCTCGGCGTTGGCGTCCTCCCGGAACCGGGCCGGCGAAGCGGCCCAGGCGTCCAGCACCCGGCGCCGCAGCGCGGCGCTCCCGAACGGGTCCGCGAGGTGCTCGTCCGTGCCGCTGCCGATGATCCGAGGTTCCACTGGACCTGCCGCCTTCCGCCGCCCTGTACGTCGTAGAGGCATTCTTCCCTGCCCCACCGACTACTCCCGACCACGGCCCGGCCCGACTGCGCCCGTACCCGGAAGATCCGCAGGCCAACGGCCGTGAGCCGGGGGCGTCCCAGGTCGGCAGGCCGGGGCGCGGAGGGGGCCGGTCGCCCGCGGCACGGGGGATGCCCGGGAACGCCGCGGCCCGTCCCGCCGGTTCGGTGGGACGGGCCGTCGAGCGACGCGGGCTCAGGAACGCCCGGGCTCAGGGCAGTGCCGGCTCAGGAGTGGCCGAGCTCCTCCGCCGGGGCGTCCGGCTCGACCGAGCCGGAGGCGCGGTCCGGGTGGAGCTGCAGCGGCTCGACCACCAGCTCGTCCAGGATCAGCTCGGACGGCGCCGGCGGGGCCGGGATGACGGCCGCCTCGGAGTGCCCGCCGCAGCCGTACGCGAAGGAGACGATCTGCCCGTCGGCCGGGCCGAACTCGTTGCCGCACACGCCGAAGGCCTGCCCGAGCGAGCCGCCGATCGGGATCAGGAAGCCGCAGCTGCCGCACGCGGCGGGCGCCGCCTGGGCCATCGGGGTCTGCGGGCCGTGGGACTTCTCCCAGCGGTCGGCGGCCAGGTGCAGCCCGAGCCGGGAGAGCACCCGGCTGCGGCCCATGCCGAGTTCCTCGGCGACGGCGTTGATCTGGGCGCGGGCCGGGGCGAGCTGGACGTGCGGGTCGGTGACGACCACGTCCTCCTCCGCCGCGAGGGCGGCGACCGCGGAGTTCGGCGCGGGCTCGTCCTCGCCGCTCCAGCCGGGCTCCAGCCGCGCGTCGTCGGCGCCGGTGGGCAGCAGGTCGCCGGGGCCCATGTCGCCCGGGCGCAGCCGCTCGCTCCACGGCACCCACTCCGGGGCCAGCACGGCGTCGGGGCCGGGCAGCAGCACGACCTCGTCGAGGGTGACGTTCTTGGCCCGCGGCGCCCGCGCCACGGTGACCGCCCAGTGCCAGCCGCGGTAGGCGGCGTCCAGGCAGTCGAAGCTGTGGGTGACGACGCGGTCGGCGTCCGCCTGGACGCCCAGGTGCGGGCCGACCGCCTCGGGTCCGACGGCCTCCTCGGCAGCCTGACGGGCGAGTTCGACGGCCTCGGCACAGAGCCGGTCGGGGGTACGGCTTCGCATCGCAGCACTCACGGCGTCGATTCTCTCCCAGTTCTTCTGTCACCCACGGCGTGTTGCCTGTTCCGTCGCGGCTCGGTAGTCCCTCGTCCATTCTGCGCGACCCGGGGCCGCCGCGGGTACCGACCGCGCCGCTCGACCGGCCTGCCGGCGCCCGGCGCCCCGGCGAGCGGACCTTGGGCAGGCTACCCGCCGGTCGGCACCCCGGCACAGTCCGGGGCGGAGCCGAGCGTTCCGCGACCGCGCCGAGCGGACCGGAATCCCGCGTCGCCACGGCGAATCTGGGGCAGGATGGCCTTGTGGCGGACGACAACCCGTCGCAGCACGCACTGCGCCCCTCGCCGGCCGTCAGCCCCGGCGAGGCGGACGCCGTGCCGCGACACCGACCTCCTGTTCCCGCTGCGGGCGAACCGCGGTCGGAGGACGGTGCCGAGGCGCCCACCGCCCGGGTCAGCCTGGAGAAGCAGGACGTTCCGGACGACGCCCGCACCCGTCACCTCCCCACCCTCGACGACGACCTGGACGAGGAGCTCCCCGAGCCCCGCCGCCACTTCCTGGTCCGCATCGCCTCCGCCACCGGCATCCGCGTCGGCAAGCTGGTGCACGGCACCGGCCGCCGGATCCGCCGGGCCACCTCCGCCGAGGGCGCCGGCGAGTCCGGCCTCGCCAAGCTGATCGAGCTGCACGCGCTGAACTCCTTCGGCGACATGCTGATCACCATCGCGCTGGCCTCCACCATCTTCTTCTCCGTCCCCACCGGCCAGGCCCGCGGCCGGGTCGCCCTCTACCTGCTGATCACCATGGCCCCGTTCGCCCTGCTGGCCCCGGTGATCGGCCCGCTGCTGGACCGGATCCCGCACGGCCGCCGGGCGGCCATGGCGATGTCGATGCTGGCCCGGGCCGCGCTGGCCTGGACGATGGCCGGGGTGATCTCCGGCGGCGGTATCGCGCTCTACCCGGAGGCGCTGGGCGTGCTGGTGGCGTCCAAGGCGTACGGGGTGGTGCGCAGCGTCGTGGTGCCCCGGCTGCTGCCGAGCCGGCTGTCCCTGGTGAAGGCGAACTCCCGGGTCACCCTGGCCGGGCTGCTGGCCACCGGCGTGGCGGCCGCGGTGGGCGGGCTGCTGCACCTGATCGGGCCGAGCTGGCCGCTGCGCGGCGCCTTCCTGGTGTTCGTGATCGGCACCCTGATGGCCTTCCACCTGCCGCACGAGGTCGACTCGGCGAAGGGCGAGCAGCGGGCCGTCCTGCACGCCGAGGTGCACGGCGAGGGCTCGCACCTGATCCACCACAAGCCGCCGAAGGTGAAGGCCTCGCTGCGCACCGTCGGCCCCTCGGTGGTGCTGGCGCTGCGGGCGATGGCGGCGATGCGCTGGCTGGTCGGCTTCCTGGTGTTCTTCCTGGCCTTCCTGCTGCGCACCGACCCGATCGGCGGCCTGCGGCCGACCGTGGCGCTGGGCCTGGTGGCGCTGGCGGCCGGGGTCGGCAACGCGCTGGGCTCGGTGCTGGGCTCCTGGCTGCGCACCCGGGGCCCGGAGGCGACGGTCACCGCGATGCTGCTGCTGGCGGCCTGTGTGACGGCGGCGGCCGCGCTCTGGTACGGCGTGGTGACGGTGGTTCTGGTCGCGGGCCTGGCCGGGATGGCGGCCTCGCTGGGCAAGCTGGCGCTGGACGCGCTGATCCAGCGGGACGTCCCGGAGGCGGTGCGGACCTCGGCGTTCGCCCGTTCGGAGACCCTGATGCAGTTGTGCTGGGTGGCGGGCGGCGGGGTCGGCATCCTGCTGCCGCTGAACGGGGTGCTGGGCCTGTCGATCGCGGCCGCGGTGGTCGGTCTGGTGCTGCTGTGGACGGTCCACTCGCTGCTGCGGCTGGGCCGGTGGCGGCACCCGGCCGCGCCACGGGTGGCCTGAATCCGGCGGTGGGGCAACACGCGGTGGCCGACCCCCGCGTAGCGTGATCGGCCCGGCCCGGTAGATTCTGACGCATGAGCCTCAATGCCCGTGCCATCGCCGCCATCGGCGCCGTCGTTGTGGTCGGCGCCGCCACGGTGGGCACCTCCGTCGCGATCGCCGCCGGCCAGACCGAGCACAACTCCCACCGTGCCACCCTGACGGTCGGCAACTCCTCGATCACCGCTGACCCGCTGTGCTGGAACGGCGGCAGCCCGATCACCGAGGACATGCAGCAGAAGTGCCAGGACGACGCCGCCGAGGCGCTGAAGAACGGCACCCTGCCGACCCGCGACGTGACGGCGAGCGACCGGCTCGGCGTCGGCGTCAGCCCGAACGTGGCCAAGTCCGGCTGGTGGGCCTTCACCAACGGCGGCTCGACCAGCCAGGGCGGCCGCTACAGCCTGTTCTCGTACGCCCAGGGCCCGACCTTCTCCGGCACCCAGCAGGCCAGCAAGGCGCTGAACGCCAGCGGCAAGACCGTGGTCACCGTGGTCGAGGGCGACAAGAACTCGGACAACCCGATCGCCGTCTGGTACTTCCAGCTGAACACCCAGACCAGCTGACGATCCTGCGATGAGCGCGCACGTCACCGACGCGCACCCCGAGCGGTCGGGCCCCGGGCGGGCCCGGCTGCTCGTCGTCGTCGCGGTGCCCGCCGAGGCCGAGGCCGTCCTGCGCGGCCTGCCCGGCGGGGCCGCCGCCCTGCCGCTGCAGGGGGGTGTGCTGCACCGGGCGCACGGTGCTCCGGTGGACGTGCTGGCCGCCGGGGTCGGCCCGGGCGCCGCTGCGGCGGGCGCCTCCGCCGCGCTGGCCGCCGGTCCGTACGGGCTGGTCGCCTCGGCCGGGATCGCCGGCGGTTTCGCCCCGCACGCCCCGGTCGGCGCCACCGTGGTGGCCGACGCGATCGTGGCCGCCGACCTCGGTGCCGAGACTCCCGAGGGCTTCGCCGCCGTCACCGAGCTGGGCTTCGGCACCACCCGGCACACCCCTGCCCCGGCCGCCGTGGCGCTGGCCGCCCGGGCGCTGGACGCCCAGGGCATCGACGTCGTGGCCGGCCCGGTGCTGACCGTCTCCACCGTGACCGGCAGCGCCGGGCGGGCCGACGAGCTGGCCGCCCGGCATCCGGGCGCCGCCGCCGAGGCGATGGAGGGCTTCGGCGTGGCCGAGGCCGCCGCCTGGTACGGCGTGCCGGCCTTCGAACTGCGGACCGTGTCCAACCCGGTGGGCCCGCGCGACCGGGCCGCCTGGCGGATCGGCGAGGCCTTGGCCGCCCTGGAGCGGGCCTTCGCCGCGCTGCCCGTCGCCGAACTGATCGAGGAGGCCGGCCGTGGCTGAACGGCTGAGCATCGCGTACTCGCCCTGCCCGAACGACACCTTCGTCTTCCACGCCTGGGCGCACGGCCTGGTGCCCGGGGCGGACGTCCCCGAGGTGACCTTCGCCGACATCGACATCACCAACGGCCTGGCCGAGCGCGGCGAGCTGGACGTGCTGAAGATCAGCTACGGCGCGCTGCCCTGGGTCCTGGAGGAGTACGCCCTGCTGCCCTGCGGCGGCGCGCTCGGGCGCGGCTGCGGCCCGCTGGTGCTCACCCTGCCGGGCGTGGGCTCGCCCGCGGAGCTCGCCGGGAAGACGGTGGCGGTGCCGTCCGAGCGCTCCACCGCCTACCTGCTGTTCCGGCTCTGGGCGGCCGAGGCGGTACCGGGCGGCTTCGGCGAGATCGTCGTGCTGCCGTTCCACGAGATCATGCCCGCCGTCCGGGACGGCCGGGTGGACGCCGGCCTGGTGATCCACGAGGCCCGCTTCACCTACCAGCAGTACGGCCTGCACAGCCTGGCCGACATGGGCGAGGCCTGGGAGGAGCGGACCGGCCTGCCGATCCCGCTCGGCGCGATCGTCGCCAAGCGCTCACTGGGCGCCGAGCGGCTGCGCGCCCTCGCCGACACGATCCGCGCCTCCGTCCGCCAAGCGTGGGCGGAGCCGGCGGCCAGCCGCGAGTACGTGCTGGCGCACGCCCAGGAGATGGACCCGGCGGTCGCCGACCAGCACATCGGGCTGTACGTGAACGAGTTCACCGCCGACCTCGGCGAGGAGGGCTACGAGGCCGTCCGCGCGCTGCTCACCCGGGCCGCCGCGGAGGGGCTGGTGCCCCCGCTCGACCCGGGTGCGCTCGCGTTCGGGTAGCCCCGGACTCCAGGGACTCCAGGGCACCCGAACGCGAGGGCGCCGGGGCGCCTCAGACGTCGAACTGGTCGGCCACCGCGCGCAGCAGGCCGGCCAGCTTCTGGCCGGTGGGCTTGGCCGGGTAGCGACCGCGCTGGAGGCCTGGCAGCACCGCGTCCAGGGTGGTGATCAGGTCCTGGACGATCGGCGCCATGTCGTCGGCGCTCCTGCGCTGGGCGGCGGCCACCGACGGCAGCGCCTCCAGCAGCTGCACGGCCATCGCCTGGTCCCCGCGATGGCCGGCGACCACGCCGAACTCGACCCGCTGGCCCGGCTTCAGCACGGTGACACCGGCGGGCAGCGCCTTGGTGTGGACGAAGACGTCGTCACCGTCGTCGCGCGACAGGAAGCCGAAGCCCTTCGTCTCGTTGAACCACTTGACCTGGCCGGTGGGCATCTCGAACAGTCCTCGAATGGGTGTGAGGGATCCCGGCCCTGGCCGGGGATCACTGGGTGGTGTGGGAAAAAGGACGGCCGACCTCGGCTCGACGCCCATGGGCGCTCACGGTCAGCGCGTCGTCGGGAGCAGACTAACGGCCCGTCACTGCCTCATCCGCGTTCCGCGAAGGAGTCGCGTTCCGAGGCCCGCCCGGGGCGACGGGAGCGCGGGGATCTCGCGGCCACGGGCGACCCGGTACTGGCACGGCCGGGACGCTTCTCGGCACAGTCCATCGGCTCACACCCCCGGGTCTGAGGACACGGGACGCACCTGCAGCGCCCCTCGGCACCCCCTGCATACCCCCGCCCAGCAGGGATCAAAACGCATCGCTGCCGGGAAACTGCGCAACGTGACCGACCCGCTCCGGTGGGCCGCCCCGGCGGCCGCTCTGCCAGACTGGGGGCACCCAGCGCAGCCCCGGAGGAGTGAGCAGTCGTGAGCAGCCAGAGCGCCGACCCCGGCGACGTGTACGTCAAGGCCGGGACGGTCGTCTTCGCCTTCGGCGCGCTCGCCACCATGGTCACCTTCGTCCCGCTGTTCCTGCACCTGACGCCGCTGCCGACGGCGATGTACTGGCTGAGCATGCTGATGCCGGCCGCCTTCCTGTCCGCGCTGACCGGGCTGTTCCTGAACGCCCGGGCGCAGCGCCGCCGGGTGGAGCCCCGGCAGCCCGCCTAGTTCGCCCCGAGGTGCCGGTCGAGCCACTCCGGGAAGCCGGTGAGGTCCGCGAGCACCACGTCCGCCCCGGCCTCGCGCAGCTCGTCCGCGCCGTACGGGCCGGTGGCCACGCCGACCGCGACCGCCTCCGCGTGCCGGGCGCCCCGGATGTCGCCGAGGTGGTCGCCGACGTAGATGCTCGCGCCGTGCGCGCGCAGCGCCTCGCCCTTGGTCTCCGCCCAGAGGTCGCCGATCACGATGTCCGCCGCCATCCCGGCGTGCTCCAGGTGGAGGTGGGCGTTCGGCTCGTACTTGCCGGTGATCACCGCGACCCGGCCGCCGTGGGCGCGGACCGCCTCGACGGCGGCGTGCGCGCCCGGGAGGGGCACGGTCGGGGCGAAGGCGAGGTCCCGGTACAGCTCGCGGTAGCGGGCGACGACCCGCTCCACCTCGTCCTCCGGGAACCAGTTGCGGATCTCGTTCAACAGCGGCGGGCCGAGCCGGGTGACCACCAGGTCGGCGTCGATGTACGTTCCGGTCTCGGCGGAGAGCGCCTCGTAGGTCGCGCGAATACCCGGACGGGTGTCCAGCAGCGTCATGTCGAGGTCGAAACCGACGGTGAGCGGGGCGGTGGGGATCACGGGCATGCCGCCAGGCTATCCAACGGGCACCGAGGGCGACGAAGGAATTTGCCCCGGCTTCCGGACGGAACTTAGGTTTACCTGAGTTGTCTGCGGAGAGGGCTCATGACCGACACCACCGCACCACACACCACCGCACCACCGGGAACGCGGCGCGCACCCCGCCGCCGAGCACTGTGGCTCGCCGCCTCGCTGGCCGCGCTGGCCGTCGCGGTACTGCTGAGCCTGGCGGTCGGCAGCCGCACCATCCCGTTCTCCGGGACGCTCCACGCGCTGCTGCACGGCGGCGACAGCGCCGACGCCGTGGTGATCCGGGAGCTGCGGCTGCCGCGGACGGTCGTCGGGCTGGCCGTCGGCGCGGCGCTCGGCCTGGCCGGGGCCGTGATGCAGGGCCTGACCCGCAACCCGATCGCCGACCCGGGCATCCTGGGCGTCTCCCAGGGCGCGGCGGCGGGCGTGGTGGTCGCCATCTCCGGCTTCGGCGTCTCCACCCTCACCGGGTACGTGTGGTTCGGCTTCGCCGGCGCGGTGATCGCCACCGTGCTGGTCTACGGCCTCGCCGGGCGCGGCCGGGGCGGGGCGACCCCGATCAAGCTGGCGCTGGCCGGCTCGGCGATGTCCGCCTTCATCGCCTCGCTCAACGCCCTGGTGCTGACCACGGACGCGGCCACCATGGACCAGTTCCGTTTCTGGCACGTCGGCTCGCTCTCCGGGCGCACGGCGGACGTCGCCCGGCAGCTGCTGCCGTTCCTCGCGGTCGGCACCCTGCTGGTGGTCGCGGTGGCCCGCGGCCTGGACGCGCTGGCGCTCGGCGAGGACACCGCCAAGGGCCTGGGCGCCAAGACCGGCCTGGTCCGCGCGGTCGGCGCCCTCGGTGCCACCGTCCTGACCGGTTCCGCGGTGGCCGCGGCCGGCCCGATCGCCTTCGTCGGCCTCGCCGTCCCGCACGCCGCCCGCGCCGTCGCCGGCGCCGACCACCGCTGGATCCTCGCCTTCTCCGCCGTCCTCGGCCCGGCCCTGCTGCTGCTCGCCGACACCTTCGGCCGGGTGCTCTTCCCGCCGTCGGAGGTCCCGGCCGGCGTGATGACGGCACTGGTCGGAGTGCCGGTGCTGGTGGCACTGGTCCGGCGCAGGAAGGTGGTGGCGGCATGACGTCGGTGTCCCTGCGCGGGTACTCCGTGGTGCGGGCCGGGCGGGCGTCCCTCCTCCTCCACCGGCGCTCCGCGGCCGCCGCCGTCGGGCTGCTCGTCGTGCTCGCCGCGACCGTCGTCGCCTCGCTCTGCCTCGGCGAGTCGACCGTCTCGCCCGGCGAGGTGGTCAAGGTGGTGCTCGGTCGGCCGAGCCCCGACGAGCTGGTGGTCGGGGAGTTCCGGCTGCCGCGGGTGGTGGTCGGGCTGCTGGTCGGGGCGGCGCTCGGGCTGGCCGGGGCGCTGGTCCAGACCGTCGCCCGCAATCCGCTGGCCAGCCCCGATGTGGTGGGCGTGACCTGGGGTGCGACCGCGACCGTCGTCGGGCTGATGGCGTACGGGGTGGTCGGCTCCACCGGGCAGGCGCCGTACGCGGCGGTCGGCGGCGGGCTGGTGGCCGGACTGCTGGTGTACGCGCTGGCCTGGCGGCGCGGGCTGCACGCGCAGCGCTTCGTGCTGATCGGCATCGGGATCAGCGTGGCGCTGTCCTCCCTCACCTCGGTCTTCCTCACCAAGGGCGACGGCTTCCAGGCACAGGCCGCCAAGGTCTGGATGACCGGCAGTCTGAACGGCTCCGGCTACGACCAGGCCGGCCGGCTGGCCTGGGTGCTGCTGGCGGCCCTGCCGGTGGCGCTGTGGGCGGCGCGTGCCCAGCGGTCGATCTCCTTCGACGACGCCACCGCCGTCGGCCTCGGCCTGCGGCTGGACCGGATCCGGCTGGGCATGGCACTGCTGGGCATCGTGCTGGCCTCCTGCGCGGCCGGCGCCGCCGGGCCGGTGGACTTCGTCGCGCTGATGGCCCCGCAGATCGCACTGCGGCTGGCCCGTTCGGCGCAGATCCCGCTGTTCTGCTCGGCGCTGACCGGCGCGCTCGTCGTGGTGCTCGCCGACCTGATCGCCCGGCGTCTGCTCGCCCCGACCGAGCTGCCGGTGGGCGTGGTGACCGGCATGGTCGGCGCGCCGTACCTGATGTGGCTGCTCATCCTCCCCCAAACTCCGTTCGGGGGTACCCCCATCCGCCGTGGAGGTTCCTGATGACCCCGAGGACGCACCGCCTGGAGGCCCGGGGCCTCACCCTGGCCTACGAGGCGCGCACGGTCGTCGAGGGCCTCGACGTCCGCATCCCCGACGGCCGGGTGACGGTGATCGTCGGCCCGAACGCCTGCGGCAAGTCGACGCTGCTGCGCGCCCTCGGCCGGCTGCTGAGGCCCGTCCGGGGCGCCGTGCTGCTCGACGGGCTGGAGCTGGCGCGGATCCCCACCAAGCGGATCGCCCAGCGGCTCGGCCTGCTGCCGCAGTCGCCGACCGCCCCGGAGGGCATCTCGGTGGCGGACCTGGTCTCCCGGGGCCGCCAGCCGCACCAGAGCTGGTGGCAGCAGTGGTCGGCGGAGGACGAGGCGGCGGTCGCGGAGGCGCTGGAGCGCACCTCCACGGCGGAGCTGGCCGAGCGCAGCATGGACGAGCTGTCGGGCGGGCAGCGCCAGCGCGCCTGGATCGCGATGGCGCTCGCCCAGGGCACGGACATCCTGCTGCTGGACGAGCCGACCACCTACCTGGACATCGCCCACCAGGTGGAGGTGCTGGACCTGGTGCGCCGGCTGAACGTCGAGCGCGGCCGGACGGTCGTCGCCGTGCTGCACGACCTCAACCAGGCCGCCCGGTACGCCGATCACCTGGTGGCGATGCGGGACGGCCGGGTGGTGGCGCAGGGCGCGCCCGGGGAGGTGGTGACGGCGGAGCTGGTGCGGGAGGTGTTCGGGCTGGAGTCGGTGGTGGTGCCGGATCCGGTGACGGGCACGCCGTTGGTCGTTCCGGGTGCTCCGTGGGTGGCGGCGGAGGAAGCCCTCGAGGAAGCTGCGGACGCCTGACGGCATGCGTGGCCGCCTGACGACATGTCCGGACTCCTGCGCCATTCGTGGCCGCTCAATAGCACTTTAGGCATCATTTCGGACATAATCGACACGCTCCCGCCCGTTGCCGCACCGCCTACGCCGGAGGACCCGCCGATGCCCCGGATCGCCCGCCGCACGTTCCTCGCCGGCCTCGGCGGGGCCGCGCTCGCGGCGTGCACGTCCGGGCAGTCGGCCCCGCCGACCACCGACAACCTCGGGACCCCCTCCCCCAACCCGGCGCCGCCGGTCACGGTGAACGCCGCGACCGGGCCGGTGCTGGTGCCCGGCGAGCCGCTGCGGGTGGTCGTGTTGGACACCGATGTGCTCGACTCCGCGCTGACGCTCGGCATCACCCCGGTCGGCGCCGCGCTCCCGGCCGCCGACACCCGCTTCCCGGAGTACTGGCCGGTCTCCCGTACGGCGGACATCCGGCTGGTCGGCCCGGCCGGCGCACCGGACCTCGCCGCCGTACGGGCCCTGCGGCCGGACCTGATCCTCTCCAACCAGACCCGCGACGGCGACCGGTACGGGCAGCTGAGCGCGCTCGCCCCGACCGTGCTCACCCAGACCACCGGGGCCCCGTGGAAGGCGAACTTCCAGCTGCACGCCCAGGCGTTGAGCCGGGTGGCGGCGGCCGCGGCCTTCGCCACCGCGTACCAGAAGCACGCCGGACAGGTGGCGCAGGCGCTGGCGGCGGCGAAGCTGTCGGGGCGCAAGGTGAGCCTGGTGCGGTTCACGGAGGGCGGCGGGATCCGGCTGTTCGGGAGGCAGAGCTTCCCCGGGAGCGTGCTCGCCGAGGCCGGGGTCGGGCGGCCGGATCCGCAGAACGTCGACCAGTCGGACTTCGAGATTCCGCCGGACCAGATCGGCAAGGCCGACGGCGACCTGCTGCTGTACGCGACCTACGGCGATCCGGAGCGGGCGGGCACCAGCGCGACGCTGGCGAGCCCGGGCTGGCAGGCGCTGGGGGCGGTGAAGGCGCACCGGGCGTTCCCGGTGGACGACCAACTGTGGTTCCAGGGGATCGGGTACACGGGCGCCAACTTCATGCTGGACGAGCTGCAGCGCTTCCTCGGCTTCCCCGGGGCGTAGTCCGTCCACTGACGACAAGTCGACTCAGTGAGGGCTGTGCGACCAACCGTCGCTTCCGCCACAATGGGCCGCCATCGTCACATCCACCCCGGGGGAAACACCATGTCAACTGCGGTAGCTCCGACCGCTCCCGACCGCAAGGGGAAGGCCGCCGCACTCGGCTGGCTGATCAGCATCGCGTTCAACGTGGTCGCGCCGATCATGATCTACAACCAGCTGCACGACCACGGCTACAGCGAGTCCACCGCCATCCTGCTCTCCGGCCTCGGACCGGTCGTCGACACCGCGATCTACCTGGCCTGGCACCGCCGGATCGACGAGTTCGCCATCGTCTCGCTGGTCTTCGTCGCCCTGAGCCTGATCGTCGCGCTGATCGGCCCGACCGACCCGAAGATGCTGCTGGCCAAGGACTCCTTCGTCTCCGGCCTGCTCGGCGTGTTCTACCTGGTGTCGCTGGCCGCACCGAAGCCGATCATGTTCTTCTTCGGGCGCAAGTTCGCCACGGACGGCACGCCCGAGATGGTCGCCTGGTGGAACTCCATGTGGCAGTACGAGAACTTCCGGCGGGTCCAGCGCAACCTGACCGTCGTATGGGGCATCGCCTTCATCCTGGAGGCCGCGCTGCGGATCGTGTTCGTCTACACCCTCTCGCACGGCACGGTGGTGGCGATCAACAACATCCTCCCGTTCGTGGTGCTCGGCGGGCTGGTGTACTTCACCATGGTCTACGCAAAGCGTTCCAGCGCCCGGGGCCGGGCCGCCGCCGAGGCGGCTGCGGCCACCGCCTGATTCAGCGCGAACTCGCGTAGCGGGCCGGGGAGATGCCGACCGCTGCGGTGAAGTCCCGGGTGAGGTGGGCCTGGTCGGCGTAGCCGAGTTCCACGGCCAGCGCCGCCAGGTCCACCCCCCCTTCCGTCGCCGCCCGTTCGGCGGCCTCGTGCAGCCGGGCGCGGCGCAGCACCCACTTCGGGGAGGCGCCGACGTACTCGGCGAACAGCCTCTGGAGGCTGCGGACGGTCACGCCCAGCTCGCGGGCCAGGTCGTCCACCCGGAACAGGTCCGGGGAGCCGGTGATCCGGTCCACCACGGCGGCGACCTCCTCGGCGACCGGGTCGGGCGCGGGGAGGCGGGGCAGCAGGAAGGCTTCGGCCCGCTCGGCGCTCGGTGCGTCGAGGATCCGGGCGTTGCACCGGTCCGCCTCCGGTCCGAAGTACTCGGCGGCCGGGACGGACCGGTCGGCGAGGGCGCTCACCGGGTGCCCGGCGAAGGGCCGGAAGGCGCCTGGGCGGAACTTCACGCCCAGCACGTGCCCGGCACCCTCCAGGCGGCGGACGAAGAGCGAGCGGTCCACCCCGTACACGCGGGCCTGCGGGGCCTCGAAGACCAGGTGGACGTTGGGGTGGGCGAGCACCTTCTGCTCGTACGGGGGCAGGCCGGTCAGGTCCCAGCGGACCAGCCAGTAGAACTCCACGAAGCGCGCCACGGCGGGCGCGGGCGCGAGCCGCTCCACGCTGATCAGCTCGGCGGCCCTGGCGGGGTGGAGCACGCCTCGGCCGAGATCGGGAGAGTCCATGGCGGCCAGGCTAGTCGTCGCGTTTCTTCAAGACCTCGCGGTGCGGCCCGGCGCAGGATCGGGGCATGAACGCTCACCCGATGCACCCCTTCCTGGCCCGCGCCGCCTCCGCTGCGGCCGGTGTCGCCGCCGCCGTCCCGGCCGGGCAGCGGCTGGACGCGCCGACGCCCTGCGGGGAGTTCGACACGCGCGCGCTGATCAACCACTGGGTGCTCTACACCTCGCACGGCCTGGAGCACCGGGCCAGGCGGGCCGAGCTGCCCGAGGAGCTGATCGCCCGGGACTTCACCGTGGACGCCGACTGGCGCTCCGCCTACGCGGCGCAGCTGGAGCGGGCCGTCGCGGCCTGGGGCGAGCCGGCCACCTGGGAGGGAGACGTCGACCTCGGCGGATCGCCGGTTCCGGCGGTGGGGATCGCCCGGATGCTGATCCTGGAGCTGGTGCTGCACGGCTGGGACGTCGCGCGGGCGGTCGGCGGGGAGATCGCGGTCGACGAGGAACTCGCTCTGTTGACCTTGGAGATCGTCGAGGAGAACGCCGAGCTGTACCGCCAGTACGCGGGCTTCGCCGAGGCCGTTGCGGTGCCGGACGGCGCCTCGGCGTGGGACCGCGCGCTGGCCGCCTCCGGGCGCGATCCGCGCTGGAAGGCCTGAGCGCCGGGCATGCACGGGGAGTTGGCCCGCCCGCCGCCACTGTCGGCGAGCGGGCCGTGATGGCTGACCGCCGGCACCACGGGGCGTCCGACGGTGTACGCGATCGCGTCCGGGAGAACCGCGGGACTCTCGGACGCGGCCACGTGAGCCGGCGAGGCTATTCGGGGCGGACCTGTTCGGCCTGCATGCCCTTCTGCCCGCGTGCAGCGACGAAGGACACCCGCTGCCCCTCCTTGAGGGACTTGAAGCCGTCACTCTCGATGGCCTTGAAGTGGACGAACAGGTCGTCCCCTCCTCCGTCAGGGGTGATGAAGCCGTAGCCCTTCTCGTCATTGAAGAACTTCACGGTGCCGGACTGTCGATCACTCATGGTTCCACCGATCTCGCCGAGGGTGATGGTCAGCACCAATCACACCACTTTCCGCCCTGCTACCTGAGCGCCGCAGCCAATGGTCGGCGTGATCAATCGTGGATGACACGAACTCGCACCCATCAAGGCCGGTTGGCACGTGATCGACGTTCGGCGACACGGGACAGGTGCGCCAGCGTCGGCCAGAGCAACACGTCCGTACAGCGTGCGCACGCTTCGCACATTCATGTGGAGTGGCAGGATCACGCGTCCGAGTGAGTTGTACGACGATCAGTCGGAGCGCAGGGCCGCCCGGAGCCTGGCGCGGAGCAACCGGACAGCCGGGGACTGCTGGTCGCGGCGGGCGATGAGCCCGAGGCGGGCGTAGGTGGCGGCGTCGGCGAGTGGGACGGCCCGCAGGCCGGCGCCCTGGGCGGAGGAGGCGCTGAGGACGGCGAGGCGGAGCAGGGCCACCGGGGAGCTGGCGTCGATGTCCACCCAGCCGCCACGGCCTTCCACGGGCCTGCGCCGTCAGAGAGAGAAACTCCCAGTAAAGAACATGCTCCTCCGGGGATCCGCGATCGGTTTCGGGCTGACCATGGGCCTGGCCGCAGTCCCCTCCACCGCGTTCGCGGCACCACCCACCACTGTCGCGTGCGGTGACACTGCCGGGCTCGTCACGGCTGTCAACAACCTCAACGGGCCCGGCGGGACGATCGCGGTCCACCAGCGCCCCGTCCAACCTGTTCCGCATCCTCCAGGTGGCCTCGACGGGTGACCTCACCCTCCACGGCATCGAGGTCAGCGGCGGCGCCAGCAATCTCGGAGGCGGGATCTTCAACTCGGGCAAACTGACCCTCGACAAGAGCGCCGTCACTCACAACTCCGCCACATCCGGCGGCGGCATCAACAACCAGACCGGCTCCACCGTGACGCTCAACGACAGCCGCGTCATCAGGAACACGCCCAACAACTGCACCCCGCTGAACAGCATCGCCGGCTGCCAGAACTGACGATCAATTGGTGGGGGTGGCGCCTCGTGATGACTCCGAGCTGCCACCCCCGCACCATGCCTCCGCTCAGCCGTCCTCGTCGGGCGGGGTCGCGCGCAGGGCGGTGACGACGCCGAGCGCGACCGTGGCGAGCGCGAGGGCGAGCAGGACCGCAAGCGCGGTCGCGATCAGGAATCGCACGAGGTGCCCCGGCCCCGGTCCCGGCCCTGGTTCCGCTCGACGTCGAGGAGCAGGGTGAGGAGGTTGAGGAGGGTGGAGGCCGGGGCCGTGTTGAAGCGGACGAGGACGCGGCCGTCGAGGGTCTTGTCGGTGTCGGCGGAGGGCCAGATGAGGCCGAACTTCTTGCCGCGCTCCTGGAGTTCGGCGAGCAGCGCGCGGATGTGGTCGTCGGTGTAGGCCGGGATCCGGGGATCGGTCGGCTTCATCGGGCGGCGGGGAACGGGCATCAGGCGGCGTCCAGCTCGAACCAGATGCACTTGCCACGCTCCTGCGGGTCGACGCCCCAGCGGTTGGTGAGGCCGGCGACGAGTTGGAGGCCCCGCCCGGACTCGGCGAGGAGGGCGAGGGGCTGGAGGCCGGGGAGGACGGGGCTCTCGTCGGAGACGGAGACCCGGAGGACCTTGTGGAGGAAGAGGATCTGGACGATCGGCGCGGGCGTGTGGCCGTGCCGCCAGGCGTTCACGAGGAGTTCGCCGAGGGCGAGTTCGGCGTCGAAGGTGGCGGAGGGGTGCCAGCCGGAGCGGATCATCGCGTCGCGGAGGGACTGGCGGGTGAGGGCGAAGGAGGGCGTGTTGAGGTGACGCATGGGAGTTCTCCCGGGCGTGGTTGGGAAGGAAGATCCGGCGGACACACGTCGCCGTGAACCAGGCCAGGCACATGGGCATGGCTGCTCTGCGGCGCCTGATAGCAGGCGTTACTGACGATCCGTCGGATCGATGTGAGAACGACCATAGCGCACACGGTCTTTTGATTAAGACCTTCGCGAAAAACTTCCCTCTAACGTGGGGCACACTGATCTCACTACCCGCAGAGAGGACGCCATGGCCCTTCGACCGAACCCGACCCTGCGCCAACGGCGGGTGGGGACTGAGCTGCGGAGAATGCGGGAGCAGGCTGGCCTCAGCGGCAGCCAGCTGGCACGCCAACTCAGCATCCACGCCGCCCAGGTAACCCAGATGGAGACCGGGAAGAGCGGAATCAGCGTCGAGCGACTGCGGACCATCGCCGCCGCGTGCATGTGCACCAACCAGCCGCTGATCGATGCGCTGGCCAACATGACCTCAGAACGCGGCAAGGGCTGGTGGGAGGACTATCGCGGGACGCTGTCCATCGACTTCTTGGACATCGCCGAGCTTGAGGCGAACGCACGAAGCATCTCAACCTGGGCCACTACCTACATCCCAGGCCTGCAGCAAACCGAGGACTACGCATCTGCGGTGTTCTCCCGCTCCGCCCCCGGGATCCCCAGCCACGACCTCGATGCCAGAACCTCCTTCCGCATGCGACGGAAGGAGGCTGTCCGGCAAGGCGGAATGCCCTACGTGTCCTTCATCCACGAAGCAGCGCTGCGGATGCAGTTCGGAGGGCCTCGTGTTCTCGCCGATCAGCTCGACCATCTGATCAACGACTCGCTGGCTGGCCGAATCTCCGTGCGCGTAGTGCCGTTCGACCTCGACACCTTTCCCGGCGGCGGAGAGAACATCATGTTCGTCGAGGGCCCCGTGCCTGAGCTCGCCACGCTCCAGATGGATACTGCGGTGGGATGCCTGTTCTTCGACTCCCAGGCAAGCATGGCCCGCCATCAAGGCGTGTTCGAGCTCCTGGACTCCTCCGCCCTCTCCGAGGCCAAGTCGCGGGAGTTCATTCGATCCATTGGGGATGAAATGCGAGGCAAGTATGCGTAACTCCGACTGGCAGAAGTCCAGCTTCAGCGGGGCTTCTAACGAGTGTGTGGAGCTACGCAGGGCCGATGGCCTGGTCGAACTCCGCGAGTCCGACCAGGCCCACACCATCCTCCGCACCACCCCCACCGCCCTCGCCGCGCTCCTCCACGGCATCAAGGCCGGCGAGTTCGACCACCACGTCTGACGCACTGCTGGAGTAGGAAGTCGGTCTCGCCGACTTCCTACTCCCAGCCCGTGCCATGCTGACCGCCATGAAGATCGCTGCAGCCCAACTGGCCTGCGTCCCTGCCGACATCCCCGCCAACGTCCGGCAGCTCGTCGCCCTCGCCGGACAAGCGCGCTCGCAGGGCGCCGAGCTGATCGTCTTCCCCGAACTCACCCTGACCGGGTACGAGCTCGAAGCCACGGCCGCCGATCCCGACCTCTGGGTGACCGCAGACGACGCCCGCCTGGACACCCTCCGCTCCACCGGGATCGCGGTCGTCGTCAACTGCGCCGTCCCCACCGACGGATCCCGGCCCGCCATCGGAACGTACGTCTACGGCAGCGACGGCGAGCTGATCACCACTTACCTCAAGCAGCACCTCTACGAGAACGAGCAGGGCATCTTCACCGCAGGCGACCAGGACGGCCGCTTCGAACTGGGCGGCCTCCGCTTCGCGCTCGCCACCTGCTTCGACAACCACTTCCCCGACCTCACCGCCCGAGGCGCCGCCGACGGCTGCCACGTGCACCTGGCCAGCTCCCTCTACGGCACCGGCAACGGCATCCACGAACGGGCGACCCTCTACCCGGGCATCGCCAAGGACTCGAACATGCACGTCGTCCTCGCCAACCACGTCGGCCCGTCGGGCCCGTGGACCGGCTGCGGCGGCGCCGCCCTGTGGGCCCCCGGTGGCGCGCTCCTCACCGAGGCCGACGACCACACCACCACGGTGGCCGTCGCCGACATCCTCTAGTGCTCTGACCGGCAAGGTCGCCGGATCGGGGTGGCCTGAGCCCGTTGTCAGAGCCTCCCGATAGCGTGCTGGCAGCCAGCTGCGACTGATCTCCGGGAGGACAACCATGGACATCCTGCTCATCGCCGGCCTGTGGCTCGACGGATCCGCATGGGACGAGGTCGTGTCCGAACTCACCGCGCTCGGCCACCGTCCAGTGCCGCTCACCCTCCCCGGCCAGGGTGACGGCGCCGCCTCCGCGACGCTCGACGACCAGCTGGCAGCAGTGGTCGCCGCCGTTGACGCGGCGCCCGGGAAGCCCCTGGTGGTGGGGCACTCCGCCGCATCGAGCCTGGCCTGGCTGGCTGCGGACACGCGTCCGGAGAAGGTCGCCAAGGTCGCACTGATCGGCGGCTTCCCCGCCGCCGACGGGCGGGCTTATGCCGATCACTTCGCGATCGAGAACGGCGCCATGCCCTTCCCGGGCTGGGGCCCCTTCGAAGGAGCGGACTCCGCCGACCTGGACCAGGAGACCCGGCACCGCCTCGCGTCCGCCGCCATCCCCGTCCCCGAGGGGGTCGCCAGGGGAGTCATGCGCCTGACCGACGTGCGCCGCTTCGACGTCCCCGTCGTGGTCGTCTGCCCCGAGTTCACCCCTGCCCAGGCAGAGGAGTGGATCGCCGCCGGCGAGAGCCCCGACCTCGCCCGTGTCACCCACCTCGAGTACGTGGACCTCGACTCGGGCCACTGGCCGATGGCCACCCGCCCCCGCGATCTCGCCCGCGTCCTGGCGGAGGCCGCGGGCTCGTAGTGCTGTGGCCGGGGCGGATGTTCATGCCGCTGCCGGTGGTGATCCGCCGCCCCAGCGGATCCCCTTTTCGCTGCGGATGGATCGGCGGTGCCTTTGCCGCGCCGGTTGACGCCCCTATAGATGACACGTCGGAGCAGGAAGTCGGCCCGGCCGACTTCCTGCTCCGTGCATCGTCCGTGCCTGCGAACCGGTGGCCACATCCAGCCGACAGCAGGACCGCCCTCAGCCGCGCGAGGTGGCGCGCAGGCGCAAGCCGACGGGTGTGAGACCTCCGAAGGTGGTGAGCCGGTAGCTGGGTTCCGGTCTGGGCGGCTCGCTCACGTGGTAGCGGCGGGCGGTCTGCGCGGTCAGGAGCGTCAGCATCGCCATGGCCAGAGCGGAAAGTCGGTGCTCACATGGCGGAAGGCACCTGAGCCCGGAACTCCGCGTAGCGGGATGCGTGCTGCCAGGCAGCTTCACGGGCCTGGCAGGCGCGAAGGGCCTCCGGCGGGTCAGTGACCAGCTCCATGCCCACGGTGCGCTCCCCCTCGAAGTGGAAGCGCGCGACCGTGCGGGAGTCGAAGAGCCAGAAGTCCGACAGGCCGGCCAGGCCCGCCGCCTCGGCGTCCGAACGCCACATGTAGCGGATGTCCTCGCCGGCCGCCACGTTGGTCCGGGCACACGCCAGCAGATACCGCTGCCCCTCGGTCGGCGGGTTGTCCACCAGACGCACCCGCTCGAACCTCTTGCCCTTGCCGACCATGCGGCGCACGTTCTCGAACCACGGGTGCCCGACCTCGCCCGCCGTGTCCCCCGTGCGAAGGAACTCGGAGTAGGAGGACATCTGCTTGTCGGAGAGGTAGCCGGTCCTGGTCTCCAACCGCCAAGCGGTGTGCTCGAATCCGTCGTTGATGAACTCGCTGATCTTCTGCTGAGGCACGAACTCCGGCACTGGCGTAGCTCCTTCGGCTCGACGCGCCACGACAACGAGAGCTTCATCCAAGTAGGTCGGGCACCCGATCGGCCACCCAACTACGGCCCTTTAAGCGAATATTCGAGAATCGGCGCTCGCTCCGGAGCGGTTCCACGGCATCCTGATTCCGCCTGACCGACAGCGAAGGGAGCGGCCATGAGCCGACGACTGCGGTACATCGGAAGCACTTCGGACAACGACGGATGTCCGACGCTCTACGAAGACGAGGCGACCGGCGCGGTTATCGTGCAGGGTGACCTGGTGACCGACCCTGCCGAGATCGCCCAGCTCCGCAACATCAAACCCGGCGAGGGGTTCGTGACCGTGCCGCGCGCGCTGCTCGCCGACTTCGCGCCGCGTGACGTCAACCGGGAACGCGTACTGATCAGCTACGACAAGTTCGAGAACATGTTCAGGACCTTCCACCACACGGCTTTCCGGCTGGAGACCCGCCGCCAGTACCGCTCCGACGAGCAGCACGAAACCTACCGCCGGTTTGTTGCCGGGCTGGACCCCGAATGGGACCTTGAAGACCCCTGGTGCCGCTCGCGCCGCGAACAATCGGCCCTGGGCAAGCGGTTCGAGCGGGTGCGGATCATGGACAACCCGCCCACCCTGGGACAGCGGTACCTGCTCAACAACGCCGAACGAAACAACGCCGTCGGCGAGGACAACCGTTACCTCTGGCGTGCCGACGCCGAGCGGCTGGGCCTGCCGAACGAAGACGCCTGGCTGTTCGACTCCCGCGTCATCGCTCTGCTGCACTTCGACGCCGACGACGACCTGACCGAGATCGAGCTGATCACCGACCCGGTGCAGGTGGCCCGTGCCTGCCAGGTTCGGGACGCTGCCTGGCACTACGCCACACCAAGCCGTGAATTCGGCGCTGGGGTACCGTCCGCTGTGTGAGCACCGACTTCCAGCAAGCCAGAATCGCCCTCGGCCAGCGGCTCCGTGAGCTGCGAGCCGAGGGCGGTTTCACTGGTCGGCAACTGGCCGACCGGCTGGGCTGGGCGCAATCCAAGGTCAGCAAGCTGGAAACCGGCCGACAGACGGCCACCCACGACGACCTCAAGGCATGGGCCGAGGTCGTGGGACAGCCGCACACTGCGGCCGAACTGTCAGCCAGGCTAAGGGCATTCGAGTCAGGAACCCGGTCTTGGCGACGGCAGTTGGCCGCCGGGCACAAACCGGTACAGGATACGCTGACTGCCGAGTACGAACGCTCGACCGTCCTGCGCGCATGGCAGAACTCCACGATCACCGGCCTGCTCCAGACAGCCGACTACGCCCGGCACATCTTCAGCGCGTTTGTCGATCTCCGCCAGTCGCCGCGCGATGTCGAGGATGCCGTCCGAGCCCGCATGCGGCGACAAGAGCTCCTGTACCGGCCGGGCAGGAAGTACCACGTCGTCATATGGGAGCCGACCCTGCGTGCCCTGATCTGCCCACCGGCCGTGATGGCCGCGCAACTCGACCGACTCAGCGGCGTGATCGGACTGGACACCGTCTCACTGGGCATCGTGCCGTTCGAGGCTTCCCTCAAGCTGCCTCCTGCCAACGCCTTTTGGATCCATGACGAACGGCTCGTCATCGTCGAGGACTGGCACGCGGAGCTGTGGCTCGACCAGCCGGACAATGTGGCGCTGTACCTGCGCGTGTGGGAGACGCTGGCCGGCGCAGCCGTCTACGGCTCGGATGCTCACAAGGTCATCACGCGGTGCCGCAGAGCTCTCGGGACCGTCTGAAGAATCCCCGCGAACCTCGCCTGCTGGGTGCCGGAATATTCGAGAATCACCCGCTCGTCGGCACTTGCCGGCCGCCTACCGTGCTGGTCGAGGGCGGCGTTCGGTGCCGCCGCGAAAGGGGAAGCACATGCCCATGTCCAACGATGGCAAGCACGGCGGCGGGTCCGGCAACGGCCAGGGTGGCGGCCAGCAGGACGACTCCAGCAGCGGCAACAAGCACGGCGGAGGCGGCAGCGACGAAGGCGGCAACACCTCGGACGGCAGCGGTCCGGCGACGGGTCGCTGACGCGTGAGCGAGATGCACGAAGCGGAGGCCGGCCGGGACCGGCTGGCCTCCGCGCTCATCGCGAACGGGTCCCTCGTCTCCGACTGGCTGGCGTCGTACAACGCCGTGCCGCGCCACTGGTTCGTCCCGGCCCAGATCTGGCCCGGCCAAGGTGACGGGGTGCGGCAAGGCGAGGCGGTCAACCGGCACGCGGACCCGACCAGCTGGTGGAACGCCGTCTACTCCGACGTCCCGCTCACCACCCAGTGGGACGACGGCGAGCACACCGGGGACGGCCGGGGCACCATGCCGACATCGTCCAACTCCATGCCCACCATGGTGTTCTCCATGCTCGCCGCCTTGGAGGTGGAAGACAGCCACCGGGTGCTGGAGATCGGCACCGGCACCGGCTGGAACGCCGCCCTGCTGTCCCACCGCCTCGGCTCCGGGAACGTCGTCACGGTCGAGGTCGACAAGGACAACGCCGCCGAGGCACAGCTCCGGCTCGCACGTGCCAGGCACTCGCCGACGCTCGTGGTCGGCGACGGGTCGAAGGGCCACCCGGAGGGCGCGCCGTTCGACCGGGTGATCGCCACCTGCTCGGTCCGCCGGGTGCCGCACGCCTGGGTCGCCCAGACGAAGCCCGGCGGGGTGATCGTTGCCCCCTGGGGCCCCGAGTACGGCGGGGAAGCCGTGGTTCGGCTCACCGTCGCCGGCGACGGCACGGCGTGCGGCCGCTTCGTCGCGTCCTCCGCCTTCATGCGGCTGCGCCAGCAGCGCACCGCCCGGCCCGGCAGTCTGGAGTACCTATCCGGCCCGTGGCCGGCCGACGGCGCGAAGTCGTCAACTCGCCTGCCCCCGGAGGAGGTCGGCGGCTGGCTGGCGATGTTCGCGATCGGGGTGCAGGTGCCGCAAGCCTTCCCGCTGATCGAGCGGTACGCCGACGGCACCTACACCCTGTGGCTGCACGACACCGCCGTCACGTCCTGGGCCACCGTCGACTGGGAGCCCGACCGCACTGACTACGAGGTCGTCCAGTCCGGCCCCCGCAGCCTCTGGGGCCAGGTGGAGGCCGCCTGGCGCTGGTGGGACGCCCAGGGCCGCCCGGGCTTCGACCGGTTCGGGCTCATCGTCACGCCCGACGGCCAGACGGTGTGGCTGGACAGTCCGAACAACCCGGTGCCCTCCCGGGGTTGAGGACGCCGACCCGGCCGGAGTGGGAAGTCGGCCCCGCCGACTTCCCACTGCGCACCCCCCTCAACCGCCGGAGCGGATCGGCTCGCCCGTCCGGTGCAGGTGGCCGAGGATCTCGCGGTACGAGCGGAGCAGGCCCGTCTCGTAGTAGGGGATGCCCTTCTCCGCGCAGAACTCCCGGGTGATCCGGGCGGCCCGCCCGAGTGCGGAGGTCGGCATGCTGGGGAAGAGGTGGTGCTCCACCTGGTAGTTGAGGCCTCCCATCACCGAGTCGAGGACCGGGCCGCCACGGACGTTGCGCGAGGTGAGCACCTGGCGGCGCAGGAAGTCGAGCCGCATCTCCGGGGTCACCATCAGCATGCCCTTGTGGTTCGGCGCGAAGACGCAGCCCAGGTAGACGCCCAGCAGTGCCTGGTGCACGGCGAGGAAGGCGACCGCCTTGCCGGGCGGCAGAGCAGCGAAGACGAGGCCGAAGTAGGCCGCGAAGTGGACGACCAGCAGCGTGCCCTCCAGCAGCGGCCGCTTCACCACCGGGCTGCGCAACGCGCGGAAGCTGTTGAAGCTGAGGTTGAGGCCCTCCAGCAGGAGCAGCGGGAAGAACAGGTACGCCTGCCGGCGGCCGATGAACCGGGCGAGTCCGCTCGCCTGCCGGGCCTGCCGCTGGGACCACACGACGAGGTCGGGCGAGACGTCCGGGTCCCGTTCCTCGTGGTTCGGGTTGGCGTGGTGGCGGGTGTGCTTGTTCATCCACCAGCCGTAGCTCATGCCCATCAGCAGGTTGGCGGCGATCCGGCCACCGATCTCGCTCGGCAGGCGCCGGCTGAACACCTGGCGGTGCGCCAGATCGTGTGAGAAGCGATTACCAATCCGGACGTAGGGTCACGTTTCCGCACGTCAGGAGTGAAGTGGCCGCCAGGTAGGCAGGCTCGTTCCGTTGGTTCGGATG
>NZ_JBICZB010000041.1:0-67939 GCF_043201815.1 Kitasatospora sp. NPDC048296 | reverse complement strand
GTGACGCCCTCGTCCACGCCGACCCGCCGGGCGGACCCGCTGCCCGTCACCACGCTCGCGCCCGCGCCGTCGGACCCGCCCAGCCAGGCCGCCCCCCCCCCCGCCCCCCCCCCCCCCCCCCCCCCCCCCCCCCCCCCCCCCCCTCGGCGGTGTTCAGGGGCCGGATCAGCCGGCGTGCGGCACGACCTTGACGATCTTCACCATGGCCGGCTTGCCGTTCGGCAGCTCGTAGGTGGCCTCGTCGCCGATCTTCTTGCCGTCGATCGCGCGGCCCAGCGGGGACTGCGGCGAGTAGACGTCCCGGTCGTCGGAGCCCGCGACCTCACGGGAGGCGAGAAGGAACTCCATCAGGTCGTCCTCGTCACCGTCGAAGGCGACCGTGACGACCATGCCCGGGGCCACCACACCCGAGTCGGCCGGGGCCTCGCCGACCTTGGCGCGCTCCAGCAGCTGGGTCAGCTGGCGGATGCGCAGCTCGGTCTTGCCCTGCTCCTCCTTCGCCGCGTGGTAGCCGGCGTTCTCCTTGAGGTCGCCCTCCTCGCGCGCCGCCTCGATCTTCTGGGCGATCTCGATGCGCCAGGTCCCGGTCAGATGGTCCAGCTCGGCCTTGAGCTGGTCGTAGCCGGCCTGAGTGAGCCAGGTCACGTTCTCGCTGGTCTGGGTCACGGGTGCTCCTCGTAGGTGCTGGGGCTGTGCTGAGGGTGTGAGTCGTCAGCAGGGTTGTCGGTGATATCGGTCGTAACTACAAAGCAACGCCCGCTCCCGTACCATCCGGTGCGGAAGGGGCGAAACCACGAGCCTAACAAGTCCTGCCGACAAGCGGGAGAGGCGTCAGTGGGTCATTGACGGCAGTGTTACGCCACGGTGTACAGGAACGGTGTACGGGACTTCCTACGGATGCCCGTTCTCCCGAACGAATATGCGCCCCCGCGCCGTTCCGCCTACTTCGCCGGAGTGCAGCCCAGCAGCTCGGCGGTGGTGCCGCGGGCCGTGGTGCGCAGGGTGACGGTGGCCTCGTAGCTCGACCCGGCCGCCGGGACGGGGAAGTCCGCCACCCCGACCACCGCGTGGTCGTCGCCCTGCGAGCGGACCGTACAGGTGCCCGCCGTCCCGTCGCTCTTGCTCACGGCCAGGTGCAGCTGGACCTCGGTGTCGGAGAGCACCTGGAAGGTCGGCACCGAGCCGTTGATCTTCGACTCGCGCAGCACGTACGAGCCGCCCAGCCAGGCGATCACGCCCAGGGCGAGCACACCGCAGACCGCGCCGACCACCTTCAGGCGGCGGTCCGACTCGCTGTTGCCGCTCCGGCCGTAGCGGCCTTCGGGCAGCTGGGCGGCGGTGCTCTGTGCAGTCATCGGGCTACGTCCTTTCCCGGGGAGGGGCCGCGCGGGCGGTGCGGGGGAATGCGACGCTCCTCCAGTCCGTCACTATAGGAGGGACACGCCCGCGGCCGGTCCGGCGGGGGCGGGGCTCGGCAAGGTCGACCACCGGCCGGTGGCCGGCCTTGCGGTGACGCGGTCCCGAAGTGAGCGGTTCGTACGGTGGGCAGACCGGACTTCGCGGAACGCCCGAACATGTGGAAGGAACGCAAGGCGTTGACTGAGCAGTTGCGACTGATGGCGGTGCACGCCCACCCGGACGACGAGTCCAGCAAGGGCGCGGCCACCATGGCCATGTACGTCGAGCAGGGCGTGGACGTGCTCGTGGCCACCTGCACGGGGGGCGAGCGCGGGTCGGTTCTCAACCCCAAGCTCCAGGGGGACCCGTACATCGAGGAGAACATCCACGAGGTCCGGCGCAAGGAGATGGACGAGGCGCGGGCGATCCTCGGTATCAAGCAGGCCTGGCTGGGCTTCGTCGACTCCGGCCTGCCGGAGGGGGACCCGCTGCCCCCGCTGCCCGAGGGCTGCTTCGCCCTGGAGGACGTCAAGGAGGCGGCCGAGCCGCTGGTCCGGCTGATCCGCGAGTTCAAGCCGCAGGTCATCACGACCTACGACGAGAACGGCGGCTACCCGCATCCGGACCACATCATGACCCACAAGATCACCATGGTGGCCTTCGACGCAGCCGGGGACCCGGACGCGTACCCCGAGGCCGGTGAGCCCTGGCAGCCGCTGAAGCTGTACTACAACCACGGCTTCCCGATGGGCCGCATCCGCGCGCTGCACCAGTACCTCACCGAGCACGGCCTCGACTCCCCGTACGGCGAGTGGATCGCGGGCTGGGAGAAGAGCGGCCGCAAGGAGCGCGAGATCACCACCCGGGTGCGCTGCGACGACTGGTTCGAGACCCGTGACCGCGCGCTGATCGCCCACGCCACCCAGATCGACCCGGACGGGCCGTGGTTCCGCGTCCCGCTGGAGGTCCAGCGCGAGGTCTGGCCCACGGAGGACTACGAGCTCGCCCGTACCCTGATCGATGTGGACCTGCCGGAGGACGACCTGTTCGCCGGTCTGCGCACCCCCACCCTGGTGGCCGAGGCCGCCGACACGCGCGACTGACCCACCCCCGACGGCCCGGCTCGCCGTGAGCCGGGCCACCATAGAGATATGAGCGCCCCCGTGAACTTCGTCCACCTCGCCGCTGACCTCGCCGTCGACGACGCCAAGGTCACCCCCGGTCTCCTCGGCTTCGTCGTCTTCGCCGCGCTCGGCGTGGCGACGTGGTTCCTGGCCAAGTCGATGAACCGGCAGTTCAAGAAGGTCGACTTCGCGGAGGAGCCGGAGGCTCCCAAGGAGTGACCCCCGCTGCGGACCGGCTTCGGTGAGGCCGGTCCGGCGGGCATCCGGTAGCGGGTGTCCGGTAGTGGGCGCCCGGCGGTGGGTGGCGGGTGGCCGGCGGCGGGATCGGCGCGAGCGGGGCCCGGGCTGACGCGTGTCCCGGCTGACACGCGTCAGGGCCCCGATGCGGGAGGATGGGGGCATGCCGAACCGTCTCGCGGACGCGACCTCGCCCTACCTGCTGCAGCACGCCGAGAACCCGGTCGACTGGTGGCCCTGGGGCCCCGAGGCCTTCGCGGAGGCGGAGCGGCGCGGCGTGCCCGTGCTGCTGTCCGTCGGCTACGCAGCCTGCCACTGGTGCCATGTGATGGCCCATGAGAGCTTCGAGGACGCCGAGCTCGCCGGATACCTGAACGAGCGGTTCGTCGCGGTCAAGGTGGACCGGGAGGAGCGGCCCGACGTCGACGCCGTGTACATGGAGGCCGTCCAGGCGGCGACCGGGCAGGGCGGCTGGCCCATGACGGTGTTCCTCACCCCGGCGAAGGAGCCGTTCTACTTCGGCACGTACTTCCCGCCCGAGCCCCGGCACGGGATGCCGTCCTTCCGGCAGGTGCTGGAAGGCGTGGACGCCGCCTGGCGGGACCGCCGCCAGGAGGTCGGCGAGGTCGCCGGGCGGATCCGCGCCGACCTGGCCGAGCGGGCCACCGTCTACTCGACCGGCGTCCACCACCCGCCGGGCGAAGCCGACCTGCACCAGGCGCTGGTCGCCCTCAGCCGGGAGTTCGACCAGAACCGCGGCGGCTTCGGCGGGGCACCCAAGTTCCCGCCGGCCATGGTGATCGAGTTCCTGCTGCGCCACCACGCCCGGACCGGCTCGACGGCGGCACTGGAGATGGCCGTGCGCACCGCGGAGGCGATGGCCCGCGGCGGCATCCACGACCAGCTCGGCGGCGGCTTCGCCCGGTACGCGGTGGATGCCGGCTGGGTGGTGCCGCACTTCGAGAAGATGCTGTACGACAACGCCCTGCTGCTGCGCGCCTACCTGCACCTGTGGCGGGCCACCGGCTCCGGACTCGCCCGCCGGGTCGCGCTCTCCACCGCCGACTTCCTGCTGCGCGAACTCCGCACCCCCGAAGGCGCGTTCGCCTCCGCGCTGGACGCCGACAGCCTGGACGAGGAGACCGGCGCCACCGCCGAGGGCGCCTACTACGTATGGGAGCCCGGCCAGTTGGTCGACCTGCTCGGCCCCGCCGACGCCGCCACCGCCGCCCGGCTGTTCACCGTCACCGCCGACGGCACCTTCGAGCACGGTACCTCCGTACTCCAACTCCTCGCCGACCCCGAGGACTTCACCGAGTACGAGACGATCCGCGCCCGGATGTCCGAGGCCCGGGCCGCCCGCCCCGCCCCGGCCCGCGACGACAAGGTGGTCGCCGCCTGGAACGGCCTCGCCATCGCCGCGCTCGCCGAGACCGGCGCCCTGCTGGAGCGCCCCGACCTCGTCGACGCCGCCGAACGCGCCGCCGACCTGCTGCTCGCCGTCCACCTCACCGCCGACGGGCGACTGCTGCGCACCTCCCGGGACGGTCGGGCCGGCGCCAACGCGGGCGTCCTGGAGGACTACGCCGACACCGCCGAGGGCTTCCTCGCGCTCTACGCCGTCACCGGCGAGACCTCGTGGCTGCAGCTGGCCGGCGGGCTGCTCGACACCGTGCTCAAGCACTTCACCGACGAGACCTCCGGCGCGCTGTACGACACCGCCGACGACGCCGAGGAACTCATCCGCCGCCCGCAGGACCCGACCGACAACGCCACCCCCTCCGGCTGGACCGCCGCCGCCGGCGCCCTGCTGACCTACGCCGCGTACACCGGCTCCGACCGGCACCGCACCGCCGCCGAGCGCGCCCTCGGCATCGTCGGCGCGCTGGCCGGGCGGGCCCCCCGGTTCATCGGCTGGGGCCTGGCCGTCGCCGAAGCCCTGCTGGACGGGCCGCGCGAGATCGCCGTCGTCGGCCCCACCGGGGATCCGGCCACCGCGGCGCTGCGGCGGGCCGCGCTGCTCGGCACGGCGCCGGGCGCCGTCGTCGCGGTGGGGGAGCCCGGGGACACCGACGTCCCCCTGCTCGCGGACCGGCCGCTGGTCGGCGGGGCGCCCGCCGCGTACGTGTGCCGGCACTTCGCCTGCGAGACGCCGGCCACGGATCCGGCGGTGCTCGGTGAGCGGCTCGGGAGGGCGGTCGAGTAGACCCGGTCGGCGTGGTCGGCGGGCGGATAATCGTTGGCGGGAAAGGGTCGGCCGGGGCGAGCATGGGCCATGACTTGGACCCTCAGCACCTCGCTCGACGACTTCCGTGAGCAGGCCGGTGAGTTCCTGGCCGCCCGCTCTGCCGAGAACACCGTCCTGCTCACCATCGCCCACCGACTGGCCGAGGCCGGACTCGACGTGTTCGGGGAACGCCCGCCGGTCTTCGGATGGTGGCAGGCCGAGCCGGGCGGCCCGATCGAGGGCGCCTTCCTCCAGACGCCGCCGTTCGCCCCCAGGCTCTCCGCCATGCCGCAGACCGCGGCCGCCGAGCTGGCGGTGCGGCTGGCCGAGGCCGGAGCCGAGTTCACCGAGGTGGCCGGGGTCAGCGGGGGAGCCGACGCCGTCCGCGCCTTCGGCGAGGCCTGGACGGCGGCCACCGGCACCGAGCAGTCCGTCAGGGTCAGCGAACGCCTCTACCGGCTCGGCGAGTTGACCGACCCGCCGCGCCCGCCGGCCGGCCGCCACCGGCTCGCCGGACCGGCCGACCGGGAGCTGGCGATCCGCTGGCACCAGGAGTTCCTGCTCGAAGTCAAGATTCAACCCCACGACGTGGCAAGGTCGGTGGACGACAGGATCGCGTCCGGCGGCCTCCACCTCTGGGAGGACGCGGGCACCCCGGTCGCCCTGGCCGGCAGTAGCCCGGTGCTCGCCGGGATGTCCCGGATCGGCCCCGTCTACACCCCCGCCGAGCGCCGCGGCCGCGGCTACGCCAGCGCCGTGACCGCCGCCGCATCCGCCCACGTCCTCGGCCTGGGGGCGGAGGAGGTGCTGCTCTACACCGACCTCTCCAACCCGACCAGCAACTCCATCTACCAGCAGATCGGATACCGGCCGGTGGAGGACTGCCTGGTGCTGGACTTCCAGGCGCGGTGACGCGGTTACGCGTCCTTGGTCAGATGGCCGCCGGTCACGCCGACCACCTTCGTCTCGAAGGGGTCGGAGACCGCCTTCGCGGTGGTCGGCGACGGCAGGTGGTCGGCGGTCCGGTAGCCCTGTGCGCAGGTGATCAGGTGGCCGCCGGCCGTCTTCATGTCGTCGGAGAGCCCGTCCAGCAGCGTCTTCCACGCGCTGCTGCACCCCGTCAGCGCCGCCCCGCTCTGCCAGCCGGCGAGGCTCCCGGCGGCCGTGCCGCTGGGCTCCGCCAGCTTCGCGGTCTCGTCGGGGATTTTCCCGGCGACCGTCAGCCCGCTGTTCCCGGCACCGGTCAACTCGCCTGGTTTGACCGTGAATCCCGGATCCTGTCCCATCGGTTCCCCTTGGCCCCCGTGTCGGCTGCGGACGTTATGGTAGCTGTGAGTGTCGCGTTGGACACAGGGCGTACGGGGGGATCAGGAATGGACATCGCAAGCCTGCGAAACGCCAAACCGGCGGACCTCTACACGGCGGCGGGGGCGTACGACACGCTCGCCAAGGCGATGTCGCAGCACGCCACGGACTGGAAGTGCGGGACCGCGGACCGGGTCCACGGTTCCCAGTGGACCGGGCCCACGGCCGACGCCGCGCTCCCGGTACTCGACGGCCTCACCGACAAGATGCGCGCGGCGGTGACCGAGGTCGGCCTCATCGGCAAGGGGATCCGAGACTGTGCCGACGCCATGACGCTCGCCCAGGGCGAGCTCACCCAGGCGCTGTTCGAGGCGCAGACCAAGGGCTTCACGGTCAGCGACACCGGCGCCGTGAGCTGGCCCGCGTCGACCAACCCGTACCAGGCTCCGGACTGGGAGGCCAAGCAGAAGGCGGCTGCCGACGAGATCAGCAAGCAGATCGCCAAGGCCCTGTCCGACGCGGCCGAGGCCGACACCAGCCTGGCCGGCATGCTCAACCTGTTCGCGGGGCACGCCAAGGACAAGTCGGGCCTGGACGAGAAGACGGCCAGTGCCGATGCGTACATGGACCAGTTCGGCGATGCGTCGAATCCGATGTGGCAGCGGAACATGCCCCTCAAGGACGCGCCCCCCACCGAGGTCAACTCCTGGTGGAAGGGGCTCGGCCCGCAGGGCCAGCAGTGGTTCCTCAGCCACCACCCGGAGGTGCTCGGCAACCTCGACGGCGTCCCTGCGGAGGTCCGGGACCAGGTGAACCGCAAGCACCTGAACGACCTGATGGACTCCATCAGGACCAAGCAGAAGCTGGGCCAGCCGCTGGACTCCAGTGACAAGGCGAACCTCGCCCTCTACGGGCCGATCAACGCCCGCCTTGGCGACAGCAAGGGCGATCCGCCGATCTACCTGCTGCGCCTCGGCAGCGAGGGCCAGGGCCGGGCGGTCCTCTCGTTCGGGAACCCGGACACCGCCACCGACATCTCCTCCTACGTGCCGGGAATCACCACCACCATGGCCAGCCTCGGGCCGGGGGAGAACGACGGGACCAACGAGGCGGAGAACGCGCTGAACCTCTACCGCGCCGCGAGCGGCAAGGCTCCGGCCGGCCACTCCGTCGCCTCGGTCGTCTGGCTCGGGTACGACTCGCCGGGGATGGACCTCGGGGCCGCGTCGACGAAGGCGGGCAGGGACGGCGCCCCGGAGTACGCCAAGTTCCTGAGCGGGGTACGGGCGAGCCACGAAGGCACTCAGCCGCCGCACCTCACCTCGGTCGGGCACAGCTACGGTTCGTACCTGGTCGGCCAGGCCACCAAGCTCGCCACCCAGCCGGGCTCGCACTACGTGCCCCCGGACGACGTGGTCTTCATCGGCAGCCCGGGCGTCGGCGTGGACAAGGCCTCCGACCTCAAGATGCCCCCCGGCCACGTCTGGGTCGGTGCCGCCGACAACGACATCGTGACGCACGCCCCGTCGAAGTTCGGCCTCGCCCCGGACGAGCGCTGGTACGGGCGGGACCCGTCGAGCAAGCACTTCGGCGCGAACCGCTTCACCGTCGACGACTGGAGCCGTGGCAACCCCATCGACGCGCACACCAAGTACCTGAACGGGCGGGGCGGGCCCTCGCTGGACAACATCGCGGCCGTCGTCACCGGCAGCGGGGGCGTCAAACTGCAGGGTCAGCGCGGGTGAAGCGGCCGCGACGTGCGCTGGGCTGTTCCGTGGGAGCGGTAGTTGTGCTGGCCACGGGGGTGGGGCTGTTCTACTACGGGTACGGTCCGATGGCACTGATGGACCGGGACTCCGCCCGGAGCGCGCGTGAGGAGAAGGGACAGCTCGACGACACCCTGCAAACCGCCATGGGCTCGGTCAGCCCGTCGCTGAGCTACTTCGGCGGTGTCTACGTCGTGGAGCGCGCTCCGGAGCACGCCGACGGCGAGCCGAGCCTGCGGTCCAGCGTCACGGCCTCGGTCTCCGTCCGGACGAGGGTGGCTCCGGCGAAGGTTCCGGTGCTGCTGGACCGGATGAGGCAGGCCTGGGGTGGGCAGTGCCGACCGGAAGATACCGCGGAATCCGGCGCGAAGCGCTACACGGACCTGAACTGTTCCGGACGCGGAGACACCCTGTTCACGCTCTCGGTGGTCAGTTCCACGACCGACTCGACCGTGCAGGTGCTCATGAGCGCAGAGGCGTTCGGGGTGCGTTACCGGCCCGCCGAGGACTACGGGGCCTCCCCGGTCGGCCCGCAGCTGACCGGGCACGAACCCGCCCCTGACGTCGACGACCCGTACTGGTCGCACTGACCGCCCCCTCACTCCCAGTCCCACCTGATCCCCAGGATGCACGGCCGTACCGCCGTCGCCACCAGGTGCACGCAGCGGTGCCCGTCGAGGGTCAACTCCTCCGTTTCATAGGGCGCTTCGCCCGGCGAGTGCAGGGCGAAGCGGTGGCAGCGCACCGGTAACGCGGCGGGGTGGAAGGTGACCTGGAGGACGTACTGGCCGGCGCCGGAGTTGAAGCCGCGGACGTATTCGCAGCTGGGCTCCGGGGAAGGCGCGTCGTCGAAGCCGTAGCCGAGGAGGTGGGTGTCGCCGGCGCGTAGGCGGCGGTCGAGGAGGAGTTCGGCGGCGAGCAGGTGGTGGGCCCGGTCGCGGCGGATGCGGCCGGGGCGGCAGTTCTCCTCGGCGCGGACGCCGACGCGGGTGATGTCGCTGCCGGGGTCGCCCTGGTAGAGGGCGAGGTAGCGGTCGATGCCGTCGCGGTGGGCGCGTAGGGCGTGCTGGGAGTCGCGGCGGGCGAGTTGGCGGTCGGGGCCGATGCGGATGCGTTCGATGTGGGTGATGGTGTGGAGGCCGGTGTCGCGGGGGCTGGCCAGGGTGGTGAGCAGGTCGTCGACGGCGGTGGGTGGGGAGATCAGGTCGCGGTAGGGGCGGACCGGGGGGCCGGTGGTGACGGCGGCGCGGCGGGGACCGAGCAGTCGGGTGAGGGAGTGGTGGGGCAGGTCGAGGACTTCTTCCAGGGCGGCGACGGCGCGCAGTGATTCGGGGCGTTCCGGGCGGCGGCGGCCTTGCTGCCAGTAGCTGAGGCTGGTGACTCCGACGTGGACGCCGCGTAGTGCGAGGTGGCGGCGGATGCGGTGGAGGGCGAGGCCGCGGGCGGCGATGGCGGTGCGCAGGGCGAGATGGAAGGGGCCGGTGCGCAGGGCGGCGGCGAGGTCGGCGGGGTCGCTCCGGTGGATGTCGGCCTCCTGAGGGGCGGTCTCGGAACCGGGTTTTGACCGTGAATATTCACATCGGTTCGCCGGTTTGTCACCGGTCCGGGCAGGCGGCGCTGCGGTTTCCCGGGCGCCGTTCACATCCGGGCCGGTCCGTTCACACCTGAACTCGGGCCGGAGCGAAGCCCGTTGACCAGCCTCCGACAACGGCGCGATGCTCGGGGCGCGATCCGGACCGCGCCCCCACACAGCACTTCGCAACGCTCGTGCAAGGAGGCATTTCCCCCATGCCAGTTCCACGGATACGACTGCGCCGCGCGGTCTCCCTGCTCGCCCTCGGCGTGCTGGGCCCGGCGCTGACCGCCGCGGTGAGCACCCCCGCGGCCGCCGCCCCCACGCAGGACCGGGCTCCGGCGCAGGTCCGCCGGGCGGCCGAGCCCGGCAGCACGGCCGATCTGGCCGGCACGTTCAAGAAGCTCAACATCTCCATGCAGCAGCAACAGCAGACCAACTGGTGCTGGGCGGCGAGCGGGAACACCATCGCCACCTGGTTCGGCTACGACTACAGCCAGAACCAGTTCTGCAACGCCGCGTTCGGCCGCTCGATCGACTCCAGCTGCCCCAACAGCCAGGCCACGCTGGCCGATGTGCAGAACGGGCTGGACTGGGTGGGTATCACCCCGGGCTCGTACGTCACCGGCTACCTGCGCTACGGCACGGTGCAGTCGGAGGTGGACGCCAACCGGCCGATCGAGACCCGGATCCAGTGGAGTTCGGGCGGCGGGCACATGCACGTCCTGTACGGCTACGACACCGGCAACAACTGGGTCTACTGGGGCGACCCGTGGCCGTCCAACTACCGCTACAACTGGGCGGATTACTGGTACTACGTGAACAACGACACGTTCTCGTGGACCCACTCCCTGTACCGGATCGGCGCGTGAGGGGCGACCATGACCGAGCTCAGCAAGGCCCGTCGGGCCGCCGTGACCGCCCTGTTCGCCGCCGGCCTCGCGCTGGCACCGGCCCCGGCCGCGCAGGCCGACTCCCCGAGGGACGCCGCCCCTGAACCGGTGCCCGCCGCAGACCTGGCCCAGGCGCGCGGCGCGGTCCAGGACCCCGCGGTGCTGGACAAGGTGGGGCACTTCTTCGCCCGCAAGGGCGTCCCGCCGACCCGGCAGCTGACCATCGGCGCCGCCGAGGAGGCGAGGGCGGCGAGCGATTCCGCGCCCCGGCTGGCCGGGGACACCGTGCCGGTCTACACCCTGGACGCCGGTTTCGTGGCCGGCACCCCGGGCGCGCCGGTGGCGAAGGCCGCGTTCACGGCGAGCAAGGTGGTCGCGGCGGACGGGCAGACCGCCTCGGTCTGGACGGTCCGTCAGGGTGACGCCTGGCGGGTGGTCAACATCGCCTCCGGCGGCGACGAGAGCGACTACGCGGCGAAGGCGGCGGACAGCGGCGGGGGCACGGCCTTCCGCGAGCCGCAGGTCAACGCCTGGTACGTGCTGCGTGACGGCCGGGTGCTGCCGCTGGACGAGGAGGCGAAGCGCTCGGTGGGCGCGGGCGGGCTGTCGTTGGCCGCGTACCAGCAGCTGGTGCACCAGCGGTACGGGGACAAGCTGCCCGGTTCGGCGTACGACCGGGCGGGCGAGGGCGGCGGCTACCGGGTGGACGCCGCGCCGCAGCGGGAGGCGGCGGGCAGCGGCTCGGAGCTGCCGGCCGTGACGGCGGCCGCGGCGCTGGGCGCCACCGCGCTGGTGGGCGCGGGCGCCGTGCTGCGGCGGAGGCGGAGCGGCCGCTGACGCCGGGCGGGGTCCGGCCGGTCGGGCCCCGCCCCTTCCTCTTCCTCAGGCCAGGGCTCACACCCCGGCGTAGGGCTCACACCCCCGCGAAGCCGCTCCCGAGCAGCGCGAAGGTGTGGTCGACCAGGTCCGCGATGTCCTCCCGGCCGTCGGCTGCGGCCCACTGCAGCACGGCCTCGGTGGTGGCGGCGCCGATGGCGGCGGCCGTGACCCGCATGTCGTAGGTGGGTTCCTCGACGCCGGCCCGCCGGGTGAGGACAAAGAGGTAGAGCTCCCGCGGGCTGTTGCCGGAGCGGTCGAGGCCGGCGCGCAGCGCGGGGACCTCGGTGACCAGCCGCATCCGGGTCAGCAGCTCCTGGCGTTCGTGCTGGAGCAGGGCGCGGATCAGGTCGATGATCGCCTCCCGGCAGGAGGTGAGGAAGGGCTCGTCGGCGGGGCGGGCCAGCAGGGCGGAGACCATCGCCGGGTCGTACTCGTCGGAGAGGACGAGATCCTCCTTGGTGGCGAAGTAGCGGAAGAAGGTGGACGGCGAGATCTCGGCGGCGGCGGCGATCTGCTCCACCGTGGTGTTCTCGTAGCCCTGCTCGGAGATCAGCCGGTAGGCCTCGCGGCGGATGGTCTGCCGGGTCTTCAGCTTCTTGCGCTCGCGCAGCGACAGCGGCGCCTCCAACAGCGCCTGGACCGGGTTGGTCGGGGCGTCCGGGAGGGCCGCGGTCGGCTGCTTGGGAGTCATGGCGACGATTATCGGCGATCTCCGGCGGCGACGTGTTCGGGCGCGGCCGCGGCCGCGTCGGCATCCCCGCCGACATGCATGCCGGCATCCCCGCCGGCCGGCATCCGGGCCGCGACCAGCACCGCTGAGACCACCGCGACCAGCCCGGAGACCAGTAGCACCACCGTCATCCCGTGCACGTACGCCGCGTGCGCGGAGGCGCTGAGCGAAGGATGTCCGGAGGCCCGGGCGACGGCGTCGGCGGCGACCACCGACTTCCCGGCCCGGTGCGCGGCCTCGGCCGGCAGTCCACCGGTGTCCAGCGCGCCCCGGTAGGCGCCGGTGAGCAGGCTGCCGAAGGCGGCGATGCCGATCGCACCGCCGACCTGCCGCAGGGTCTGGAGCAGTCCGGAGCCGACCCCGGCCTTGGCGGGCGGCAGGGTGACCAGGGCGGAGGCCTGGGCGGTGATCAGCGACAGGCCCATGCCGAGGCCCAGGACGGTGAGCCAGACCGCGGCCCGCCCGTACCCGTCGGTGGGGCCGGTCCGGCTGCCGAACAGCAGCGCGCCGCCGAGCAGGGCCAGGCCGAGGGTGATCACGGCACGGGCGCCGATCCGGCTGACCAGCCGGTCGGTGAGCTTGGCGGCGACCAACAGGCCGAGCATCATCGGCATCAGCCGCAGTCCGGAGCCGAGGGCGTCCGTGCCGAGCACGCTCTGGAAGTAGAGGGGCAGCACGAAGAAGGCGCCGAACAGGACGAGCGAGATCAGCGTGGCCGCGACGGCGGACCAGCGGAAGGCCCGGTCGGCGAGCAGGGCGAGGTCGAGCATCGGGTCGCGCCGGCGGCGGCTGCGCAGCACCAGCGCGGTGAGCAGGGGCACCGAGCCGACCAGGGTGGTGACCACCGCCGGGTCCCCCCAGCCGGCGTCGGCGCCCTCGATGATGCCGTAGGTGAGCGCGCTCAGCCCGGCGGCGGCGAGCGCGGTGCCGGGCAGGTCCATCCGGGGTGCGGCGGGGTTGCGGCTCTCTGGCAGCAGCAGGACGCAGGCGACGATGCCGATCGCGGTCAGCGGGACGTTGATCGCGAAGACCGCGCCCCACCAGAAGTGCTGCAGCAGGAAGCCGCCGATGAGCGGCCCGAGCGGGGCGCCGGCGGCGAGCGAGGCGGCCAGGACGGCGGTGGCCCGGCGCTGTTCGGCGGCGGGGAAGAGCCCGGGGATGACCGCCATCGACATCGGCATGACGAGTGCGCCGGCCAGTCCCATTCCGGTGCGGGCGGCGATCAGGGTGCCGGGGGAGTCGGCGAGCATGCCGACGACGGAGGCGAGTGCGAACAGGGCGAGGCCGGTGGTGAGGGTGCGGCGGCGGCCGTACCTGTCGCCGAGCAGTCCGGCCGGGAGCATCGCGGCGGCGAACACCACGGTGTAGGCATCGACGATCCACTGCTGCTGCCCGGTGTCGGCCTGTAACTGCGAGGCCAGGGTGGGCAGGGCGACGTTGAGGATCGTCATGTCGAAGCTGATCACCAGGACGCTGAGGGCGACGGCGACCAGGGCGAGCCGGCGGCGGGGGTCGGCGACCCCGGCGGTGGTGGCGGAAGCGGGCGGAGCGGTGGGCACGGTGACCTCCAGAGCCATTCGAAAGGGAGTCACTTTCAAATGACAGTAACTCTCAAAAGATGGCAACCGTCAACATGACTCCGCACCGTAGGCGCGTAGTTGTATCGACACGGTCCGTGATGTGTCCTGGAAGTGCTGCTTCCGCACGCGGAATTGACGCAACGTTGATCTGTCGTTCGCCGCCCGGAGGCAGTCCCGAGTGACTGTCGGTAGATACCATGTGGCAATCGGTCAGTGCCGGCCGACGCACGCCGAGAGCGGAGAAGGGGTGGGGCGGCAGGAGCCGACCACGAGCCCGGCGCCGGGAAAGGGGAAGCCGAAGTGGCCGACAGTGACGACAGGCAGGCGAGTGCCCAGGTGTGGGGCGCGGCCGTGGTGGTGGGTTCCGCGCTGGCCGTGGTCGCGGCCTATCTGATCAACGGCGCCGCGCTGGTCCTCGGGGTCGCCGGGGCCGAGGTGCTGCTGCTCATGGTGTACGTCGCGCGCCGCTGGCGCGCCCTGCACCAGCAGGCCTCCCCGGCCGGGCACCGTCCGCGGCGCGGCACCCCGCACGCGGCACACTGCGAGCGCTGTCGCCGGGCGCGCGAGGCGCTGGACGCGCGGGAGACGCGTGGGCGGGGCGCGAAGGCCGCCCGCGCCGCGGGCCGGGAGTCCGGGTCGGAGTTCGCGCCGGAGTTCGCGCCGCCGTCGGTCGAGCCCGCGCAGGTCCGGCAGCCGGAGTCCGGCGCCGCCGACCACCCGTCGTACCCGCACCGCTCGCAGGGCCGGGCCCCGTACGAGCGCCCCTGGACGGCGGAACGGGCGGCCGCCCGGTCCGTGGACCGTTCGACCGCCCGTCGGAACGCGCCGGGTTCAGCCGGCCGTGCTGTACGCCACCAGTGAGACGCCGACGTACTGCACGATGAAGGCTCCGAGGGTGAAGGCGTGGAACACCTCGTGGAAGCCGAACCAGCGCGGTGAGGGGTCGGGCCGCTTGAGCCCGTACACCACGCCGCCGATGCTGTAGAGCACCCCGCCGACGATCATCAGCACCAGGACGGCGACCCCGCCGGTGCGCAGGAAGTCCGGCAGGAAGAACGCGGCGGCCCAGCCCAGCGCTATGTACACCGGCGTGTACAGCCAGCGCGGCGCGCCGACCCAGAACACCCGGAAGGCGATCCCGGCGAGCGCCCCGCCCCAGACCGCCCAGAGCAGCACCTGCTGGCTGTTGCCCTTGAGCAGCAGGATCGTGAACGGCGTGTAGGTGCCCGCGATGATCAGGAAGATGTTCGAGTGGTCCAGCCGGCGCAGGACGGCGTCCCCGCGCGGGCCCCAGTTGAAGCGGTGGTAGACCGCGCTGACCCCGAACAGCATCCAGGCGCTGACCGAGTAGATCGCGCAGGCGATCTTGGCGGGTGTGGAGCCGGCCAGGCAGATCAGCACGATCCCGGCGGCGACCGTGGCGGGGAACATCCCGGCGTGCAGCCAGCCGCGCCACTTCGGCTTGCCCTCCCTGTTCTCGGCAGGGCCCTCCGGGAGGCGCTCGGCGAGCGCGGCAGCAGTCATGCGCAGCATGCTACCCGCTACCTACGCATCCGTAGGTTACTGGCGCGTAGTGAAGTGGTGATCATCACTCTTAGACGTTTTGGAGCATTTGGAGTGTGGCGCCGCGCACTCCGGCCCCTCCGTGAGCGACCTGCTACTGGCCGGTAATCGTACTTACTGTAGTAAAAGATGCGTCAATTTCGCCGATGCGCCGCATTCAGGCCCGGAGGCCGGGGCTACGCTGCAAGCACCCTCAGACCCCCGCAACGCCGTCTCCTCGCCGAGTCGGCGTGAAACGGAGCGATCGTGTCGTACGAGATCTCTGCTCTCAGCGCATCCGCGCCCACCCGCCACAAGCAGCTGCTCGCTTGGGTGAGCGAGATCGCCGAGCTCACCCAGCCGGCCCACATCGAGTGGTGCGACGGCTCCGACGAGGAGTACCAGCGCCTCGCGGACCTGCTGGTGGCTCAGGGCACCTTCAAGAAGCTGAACGAGGAGAAGCGCCCCAACTCCTACTACGCCGCCTCGGACCCGTCCGACGTGGCGCGCGTGGAGGACCGCACCTTCATCTGCTCCGAGCAGGAGAAGGACGCCGGCCCGACCAACCACTGGAAGGCCCCCGCCGAGATGCGGGAGATCTTCCAGGGCGAGCAGGGCCTGTTCCGCGGCGCGATGAAGGGCCGCACGATGTACGTCGTGCCCTTCTCGATGGGCCCGGTCGGCTCCCCGCTGGCCGCGTACGGCGTCGAGATCACCGACTCCGCCTACGTCGCGGTGTCGATGCGCGTGATGACCCGCATGGGCCAGGCCGTGCTCGACCAGCTCGGCGAGGACGGGGACTTCGTCAAGGCCGTGCACACCGTCGGCGCCCCGCTGGCCGAGGGCCAGGCGGACGTGCCGTGGCCGTGCAACAGCACCAAGTACATCTCGCACTTCCCGGAGACCAAGGAGATCTGGTCCTTCGGCTCCGGCTACGGCGGCAACGCCCTGCTCGGCAAGAAGTGCTACGCGCTGCGCATCGCCTCGACCATGGCCCGCGACGAGGGCTGGCTGGCCGAGCACATGCTGATCCTGAAGCTCACCCCGCCGGCCGGCTCCGCGGGCGAGGCGGAGCCGAAGTACGTCGCGGCCGCCTTCCCGTCGGCCTGTGGCAAGACCAACCTGGCCATGCTCCAGCCGACCGTCCCGGGCTGGAAGGTCGAGACGATCGGCGACGACATCGCCTGGATGCGCTTCGGCGAGGACGGCCGCCTGTACGCCATCAACCCCGAGGCCGGCTTCTTCGGCGTCGCCCCCGGCACCGGCGTGGACACCAACGCCAACGCCATCGAAACCCTCTGGGGCAACACCGTCTTCACCAACGTCGCCCTCACCGACGACGGCGACGTGTGGTGGGAGGGCCTGACCGAGGAGCCCCCGGCGCACCTGATCGACTGGCGCGGCAACGACTGGACCCCCGAGTCCGGCACCCCCGCCGCCCACCCGAACGCCCGCTTCGCCGTCCCGGCCGCGCAGTGCCCGACCATCGCCCCGGAGTGGGAGGACCAGGCGGGCGTGCCGATCTCGGCGATCCTGTTCGGCGGCCGCCGCGCCACCGCCGTCCCGCTGGTGACCGAGTCCTTCGACTGGCAGCACGGCGTCTTCCTCGGCGCCAACATCGCCTCCGAGAAGACCGCCGCCGCCGAGGGCACCGTCGGCGAGCTGCGCCGCGACCCGTTCGCGATGCTGCCGTTCTGCGGCTACAACATGGGCGACTACTTCGCCCACTGGCTGAAGGTCGGCGCCCAGGCGGACGCCGCCAAGCTGCCGAAGATCTACTACGTCAACTGGTTCCGCAAGAACGCCGAGGGCAAGTTCGTCTGGCCCGGCTACGGCGAGAACAGCCGCGTGCTCAAGTGGATCGTCGAGCGGCTGGAGGGCAAGGCCGAGGGCGTCGAGACCCCGATCGGCGTGCTGCCGACGGTCGACGGCTTCGACCTCGGTGACCTGAAGCTGTCCGAGGAGGACCTCGACCTGCTCTTCACCGTGGACGCCGACATCTGGCGCCAGGAGGCCGCGCTGGTGCCGGCCCACCTGGAGCTGTTCGGCGACCACACCCCGAAGGAGCTGTGGGACGAGTACCGGAGCCTGGTCGCGCGCCTCGGCTGAGCCTGAGCCTCAACCGAGCGAGAGGTGGGCGCGCGGCACGAACCGCGCGCCCGCCGAGTGACAGGACGGCCGGAGTTCCGCCGGGCGGTCTTTCCCCGACCAAGGAGACCGCCCGGGCCGGGACTCCGGCCGTAGTGTTTTTCAGGACCGTTCTCCAGCACCGTGTTTCAGCGCCGCTCTTCGGCGCCTCGTCCGGCGCCGCCGCAGCGCGGTCAGAGGCGGGTGATCGCGGTGATCCAGGCCTGGTTGCCCTGGCAGACGCCCGCGGTGGACCCCTGCCACTGGCGGGCCGGGGCGCCGTTGTCGGTGCGCCAGTCGGCGATCTCCAGCAGGAAGGCCGAGTTGAGGTTGGTCAGACCGAGCTCATTGTTCGGGCCGATGGCGCCGGAGTAGTTCCAGCCCTGGTTCCAGCCGCCGGTGCACTCCCACTGGCGGGCGGGGGCGCCGTTGTCGGTGCGCCAGTCCGCGATCTCCAGGCACTTCCCGGAGTTGTGGTTGACCAGCATCATGATGCCGTTGGCCAGCCGGTAGTCCCAGCGCTGGTTGGCGCCGCCGGTGCAGTCCCACTGGCGGGCGGGGGCGCCGTCGTCGGTGCGCCAGTCCGCGATCTCCAGGCACTTGCCGGAGTTGGCGTTCACGAGGGTGCTCGACGTCGGCGTGCGGAAGCCGCCGCTGTACGCGGTGGCGGGCGTGGCCGGCAGGGCGGTGGTCAGCGCGACGGCGGCGACGGAGACGGCTGCGGCGGCGCGGGCAGGGGTGAGCGGAATGCGGATGGTCAAGTCGGGCCGGTCCCTTGCGGAGGAGTGGGGGCAGGGGAGCGGCACCTCCTGGGCCGTCGAGCGACCCGGTGTCCGCGTCGGCCCGGGCCTCCGGCACACCGCCGACCGGCCCGTCCCCCTACGGCCCGGAGAGGAACCCGGGCGGCCGACGCGCGGGAATCCTACGGTCCGGCCGGTGGTTCGTGGTTAAAGGAGAGGTCAAGGTTGGGCGTAGCCGGCCAGGAAGTCGCCGATCCGGGTCACGGCGTCGGTGATCTCCTCGGGGCGGGGCAGGGTCACCAGCCGGAAGTGGTCCGGCTCGGGCCAGTTGAAGCCGGTGCCCTGGACCAGCAGGATGCGCTGGGAGCGCAGCAGGTCGAGCACCATCTGGGCGTCGTCCTTGATCTTGTAGACCTTCGGGTCCAGCCGCGGGAAGGCGTACAGGGCGCCCTTGGGCTTGACGCAGCTGACGCCCGGGATGTCGTTGAGCAGCCGGTACGCGGCGTCGCGCGAGGCGAGCAGGCGTCCGCCGGGGAGCACCAGGTCGCGGATCGACTGCCGGCCGCCGAGCGCGGCGGCCACCGCGTGTTGGGCGGGCATGTTGGCGCACAGCCGCATCGAGGCCAGTACGGTCAGGCCCTCGACGTAGCTGTGGGCGCGGTTGCGGTCGCCGGAGAGCACCATCCAGCCGGAGCGGAAGCCCGCCACCCGGTAGGCCTTGGACAGTCCGTTGAAGGTGACGCAGAAGAGGTCCGGGGCCAGGGTGGCCAGCGGGACGTGCTCGGCGTCGTCGTAGAGGATCTTGTCGTAGATCTCGTCCGCGTAGACCACCAGCTGGTGCCGGCGGGCGATCTCGACGATGCCCTCCAGCACCTCGCGAGGGTAGACCGCGCCGGTCGGGTTGTTCGGGTTGATCACCACGATGGCCCGGGTCCGGTCGGTGACCTTGGCCTCGATGTCGGCGAGGTCCGGGTACCACTCGGCCTGCTCGTCGCAGCGGTAGTGCACGGCGGTGCCGCCGGCCAGCGAGACCGAGGCGGTCCACAGCGGGTAGTCCGGCGCCGGGACGAGCACCTCGTCGCCGTCGTCCAGCAGCGCGGTCATGGCCAGCTGGATCAGTTCGGAGACGCCGTTGCCGAGGAAGACGTCGTCCACCGAGAGCCCGTGCAGGCCGCGGTCCTCGTAGTGCATGACCACCGCGCGGCGGGCCGAGAGCAGGCCCTTGGAGTCGCCGTACCCGTGCGCGTTGGAGAGGTTGCGCAGGATGTCCTGGAGGATCTCCGGGGGTGCCTCGAAGCCGAAGGTGGCCGGGTTGCCGGTGTTGAGCTTGAGGATGCGGTGGCCCTGCTCCTCCAGTCGCATCGCCTCGTCGAGCACCGGACCGCGGATGTCGTAACAGACATTGGCGAGCTTCGTGGACTGGATGACCTGCATGCCTGCTTACTTTAGGGGTACGCCGGGGCCCCGTACCGGGTATCCCGGGGACGGGTGAAAGCGTTCGGAGTGGCCCCCTTGGATCGACAGGCGGGGGTGTCCGGTCGCCTTCCAAACCGGTGGCCGGATGTCCGGAATGCTCCCGTACGCGAGGAACGCGGGCGCGATCCTGTTCGGAACGAGACGGACGGCACACCCCGGGCGGGGGAGGATGTGGCCGGTGCGTCGGATCGAGGAGGGGGTGTGCCGGTGGTACCGGTCGTGGTCGCGGCGGTGCTGGTCGGTCTCCTGGTGGCCCCGCCGCTGCGCGGGCTGATCGCCTACTTCGCCGTACCGGAGGGTGAACCCTGGTGCGGGGCCTGCCCCTTGTGCGGGCGAGTGGTGCGGCTGCTGCCGCCGACCGGGCGCTGCCCGGGCTGCCGGGGGCGGCTGGGCGCCGGTGCCGGAGCGGTGGAGGCGGTCACGGCGGCGGTCGCGGTCGCGGTGGCGTGCGCGGCGGACGGGCCGCAGACGATGGCCCTGGGCTGGGCGGGCGCGCTCGGCGTGGCGCTCGGTTTCGTGGACGGGCGGGTGCACCGGCTGCCGCACCGGCTGAACCTGGCGCTGCTGGCCGGAGTGGCCGTGCTGCTGACGGCGGCGGCGCTGGCCGAGGGGCGCCCGGGGGTGCTGCTGCGCTGCCTGCTGGTCGCGCTGACGGTCGGGGCGTTGCTCGAAGTGGCCGTTCAGATCGGCGCGTTGGGACCCGGTGACTCCCCGCTCGGGCTCGCCCTGGGCGGGCTGCTCGGGTGGTACGGCTGGTGGGTCGCGATCGGCGGGCTGGTCGCCGCGGTGGTGCTCGCCGGACTCTGGGCCACCCTGCGGGCCGCAGCCCTGCTGATCCGCCGGCGCCCGTGGCGCGGACTCGACGTCCCGGTGGGCCCGTTCCTGCTGCTCGGCGCGCTCACCGCGGTGTTGGCCAGGTGAGCAGGTGACGGACGGGGCCCGTCGTACCGGAGTCGGTACGACGGGCCCCGCCGTCGGCGCGCGAGCCCCACCCTCAAGGAGCGGCGCGCCGGAGGGAGTTGGATCCGGATCCACTCACGGCATCTTGTGGACGAACGGGCCGACCGTGTTGGAGAAGGCGTTCCCGTTGTTGGCGTCCCAGTTGGTGGACCAGGTCATCGCGCCCCGGATGGTGGGCCACTTGGCCGGCGGCACGAAGCTGCCGCAGTTGTTGCCGGTGGCCAGGCAGTTGATCGCGTTGTTCACCACCGACGGGTCGACGTAGCCGCCGCCGGCCGCCTTGCCGGAGGCGGGGACGCCGATGCCGACCTGGTCGGGCCGCAGACCGCCCTGGATGTGAGTGCAGACCTGCGAGGTGATGAAGTCGATCGTGCCCTGGTTGTAGACCTTGCCGTCGCAGCCGTTCATGCCGCCCGAGTTGTAGAACTGGGTGTTGACGACGGTCAGGATGTCCTTGGTGTTCAGCGCCAGCTGGAAGTAGGCGCCGGAGGTGCTGTACATCCCGATGGTCTCGGGGGCCATGGTCAGCACGAAGCCGGGGCCGGCCTTGGCCTGCAGGGCGTGCAGCGCGTCGCCGAGCGGGCCGGCCTGGACGCCGTTCTCCAGGTCGACGTCGATGCCGTCGAAGCCGTAGTCCTTGATGATCGCGTAGGCGCTGTTGGCGAAGTTGGCCCCGGCGGTGGCGTCGCCGACGGTGATCGCGCCGTTCTGGCCGCCGATGGAGAGGACGACCTTCTTGCCCGCCGCCTGCTTGGCCTTGATGTCGGCGCGGAACTGGGCGTCGGTGTAGCCGCCGAGCGCCTTGGACAGGCCCGGGTCCAGGGTGAAGCTGATCGCGCCGGTCTGGGTCGGCACGGCGTCGGCGAAGGAGACCGCGATGATGTCGTACGCGTTCTGCACGTCGCTCAGCCGCTGCGGGGTCGAGCCGTTGTCGAAGTTCTGCCAGTAGCCGGTGACCACGTGGGCGGGCAGGCCGGTGGCCGGCGGGGTGGTCGGCGTGGCGGTGGCGGTCGGGGTGGCCGTGGGGGTCGGCGTGGCGGTCTGGGTGGGCGTCGCGGTGGGGGTGGCGGTCGGGGTCGCCGTCGGGGTCGGGGTCGGGGTCGGCGTCTGGGTGGGGGTGGCCGTCGGCGACGGGGTGGAGGTGCCGCCCGGGCCGACCAGCGCGACGTCGTCCGCGAGGTAGGCGCCCTGTCCGTACCAGCCGTGCAGGTAGACCGTGACGCTGGTGGCGTTCGCCCCGGTGGTGAAGGTGGTGGACAGCTGGTTCCAGCCGTTCTGGTTCGACCAGGTGGACGGGTCGGTGCCGCCGGTGCCGCGCGCGCCGAGGTAGACGTACGGGCCCTGCACCCAGGCGCTCAGCGTGTAGCTGGTGTTGGGCAGCACGCTGATGGTCTGGGTGCACTCGGCCGTGTCGCCCGCGCCCGGGGTGGCCTGCAGCGCGCCGGTGCCGGAGTGGACCGGCGAGGACACGGCGGTCGCGGCGCCGGCGCAGGACCAGCCGCCCAGCCCGCTCTCGAAGCCGCCGTTGGTGACCAGGTTGCCGACCGCCGCGCCGGCGCCCCCGGCGAAGAGGGCGAGCCCCCCGCCGGCCAGGGCGAGGGCGGTGGCACCGGCCGCGACGGCCGGGAGGGGGCTGCGCCGGCGCTTGTGGGCAGGCTGGTTCAGCGTACGGGCCATGGGGTGACGCTCCTGGGGGAGGAGCGGCCGCCGCGGTGGGGGGCGCGGCGGCCGCGTGTGGGGGAGGGGAGGTCCGGTGTGAGCCTTGCGGGACGCGGGAGTTCGCTGTCGTCCCGGGTCAAAAGCTGGACTAGACCATTGCCGGTCGTCAAGCATCCGACCGTCGGCTTACGGATTCTTTAAGGATTCGGAGACCGTTCCGTGTCCGCGCCGGGTCGGGCGCGGCGGAGCCCGGGACACACCCGTCGCGACAGACTTCGTACAGGACCGTGACCAGACCGCTACCTGGGGCTTTCCCGCGCGCCAGCGCGCGGGAGTAGGCTGCGCCGGTGCGGTGACGCACCAGCTGAACGAGCACGGAGGGGCCGGGAAACATGGGTCTGCGCGATGTCGCCGAACGGACGCCGGGGCTGCGCACCCTGCTGGGCGGGATGTACCGGCTCTACGGCCGCCGGGTCGAGGTCCACCTCGGTCGCACCCCGCACCACATCGGCGTGATCCTGGACGGCAACCGCCGCTGGGCCAAGGCCGCCGGCGGCTCCACCGCGTACGGCCACCAGCGCGGCGCCGACAAGATCAGCGAGTTCCTCGGCTGGTGCGACGAGACCCACGTCAAGGTCGTCACCCTGTGGATGCTCTCCACCGACAACCTGGACCGCCCGGCCGACGAACTGGTCCCGCTGCTCGGCATCATCGAGGACGCCGTCACCGGCCTGGCCGCTGCCCGCCGCTGGCGGGTCAACCCGGTCGGCGCGCTGGACCTGCTCCCGCAGCACACCGCCGACGTGCTCAAGCGCGCCGCCGAGCAGACCGCCGCGATCGACGGCATCACCGTCAACGTCGCGGTCGGCTACGGCGGCCGGCACGAGATCGCCGACGCCGTCCGCTCGCTGCTCCAGGAGCACGCCGGACGCGGCACCTCGATCGAGGAATTGGCCGAGATCCTGACTGTCGAGCACATCGCCGAGCACCTCTACACCCGCAACCAGCCCGACCCGGACCTGATCATCCGCACCTCGGGCGAGCAGCGCCTGTCCGGCTTCCTGCTCTGGCAGAGCGCCCACAGCGAGTTCTACTTCTGCGAGGCCTACTGGCCGGCCTTCCGCAAGGTCGACTTCCTGCGCGCCCTGCGCGCGTTCGAGCAGCGGCACCGGCGGCTGGGGCTGTAAGGGCCTGTCTCTCGGATCCTCGCCGGGTCCGCCGAGCTCCAAGAGGCAGGCCCCGGCGCGGTGAAGTGACCGCCGTAGGGCTTGCCTACCCGGGCTCCGCGTGAGGCCAAACGTTCACCGGCAATGATCCGTCAGTTCGCCGGGGACGCGAATGCACCGCTCCTCGCCTGGGAATACTCCAGTCAGTCCGGCCCCGAGGCCACCGGGGCAGCGGGGGCCGGCATGCCGCGGATGACGCAGGGTCATCCGCTCTGGAGGCCTAGTGGTCAGTTCCAAGAGCCGCCGGACACCAGACCGGCGCACGTACGTTCTCGACACCAGCGTGCTCCTGGCGGACCCGCTCGCCATGACCCGCTTCGAGGAGCACGAGGTCGTCCTTCCGGTGGTGGTCGTCACCGAGTTGGAGGCCAAACGGCACCACCCGGAGCTGGGCTACTTCGCCCGCCAGGCGCTGCGACTGCTCGACGACTACCGCATCCGCTACGGGAGGCTCGACGAGCCGATCCCGGTCGGCGAACTCGGCGGGACGATCCGGGTGGAGCTCAACCACTCGGACGTCTCGATACTGCCGGTCGGCTACCGGGCCGGCGGCGGCGAGGCCGACACCCGGATCCTGGCGGTAGCCCGCAACCTGCAGGCCGAGGGTTACGACGTCACCGTCGTCTCCAAGGACCTCCCGCTGCGGATCAAGGCCAGCTCGGTGGGCCTGCTCGCCGAGGAGTACCGGGCCGAGCTCGCGGTCACCTCCGGCTGGACCGGGATGTCCGAGCTGCACGTCGCGGCCGACCAGGTGGACGCGCTGTTCGCGGCCGGCCACGACGCCGCGGTGGACGTCGAGGGCGCCGCCGAACTGCCGGTCCACACCGGACTGGTGCTCACCTCGGAGCGCGGCCGGGCGCTCGGCCGGGTCACCGGCGACGGGCGGGTCCGGCTGGTGCGCGGCGAGCGCGAGGCGTTCGGGCTGCGCGGTCGCAGCGCCGAGCAGCGGGTGGCGCTGGACCTGCTGCTCGACCCGGACATCGGCATCGTCTCGATGGGCGGCCGGGCCGGCACCGGCAAGTCGGCGCTGGCGCTGTGCGCGGGGCTGGAGGCGGTGCTGGAGCGGGGGCAGCACCGCAAGGTGATGGTCTTCCGGCCGCTGTACGCGGTCGGCGGACAGGAGCTCGGCTACCTGCCGGGCACCGAGGCGGAGAAGATGGGCCCCTGGGCGCAGGCGGTCTTCGACACCCTCTCCGCCGTCACCACCCCGGACGTGATCGAGGAGGTCATCGCCCGGGGGATGCTGGAGGTCCTGCCGCTGACCCACATCCGGGGCCGCTCGCTGCACGACGCCTTCGTGATCGTGGACGAGGCCCAGTCGCTGGAGCGGAACGTCCTGCTGACGGTGCTGTCCCGGATCGGCCAGGGCTCGCGGGTGGTGCTCACCCACGACGTGGCCCAGCGGGACAACCTCCGGGTCGGCCGGTACGACGGTGTGGTGGCGGTGGTGGAGAAGCTGAAGGGTCATCCACTCTTCGCCCACATCACGCTCACGCGCTCGGAGCGTTCGCCGATCGCGGCGCTGGTCACGGAGATGCTGGAGGACATCCACCCGTGAGTCATCCCTGATCGGGACATAGTTGGACAAAAAGGTCAACTCGTGATGCCGGGCCCGTTCCTGACGGAGCGGGCCCCGCCCGTTTCATCACATCGAGTGCTTTCTGTCCGGGGAACTCCCATGCGGTGAATGTGACATGCGCCACGCAGGAGGGAATTGCGTCGACAGTGCCCGGTGCGGCATGGTGAGGGTTCTGTCAGGCCCCGCGTACGGCGCGGCAGGGCTTCCGGACCCCGGAAGTCAGGCCCCGGAAGGTCCACCAACTTCGGTCGGTGGGCGCACAATTGAAGACCGACGAGCCGTACGCCGCCCGATTCCAACGCCCGGTCGCCTCACCTCGGCCGGACGCCGGGCCAGCACCTCCCGTGACCAGAGCACCCAACGGAGGTCCGCGCCAAGGGGCATGTTGCGCCCGTACGGTCACGCATGGGCGATGCTGGAAGGAATCCATGTGACTCGGATCTCGGTCCGGGGAGTTGCTGTGGTCTCCGCCACCGCCGTCACCGCTGTCGGTGCCGTCGTGGGCATGGCCTCGGGCAGCGAGGGCAAGACGACGCAGACGGTCGACGTCGCCGGCGCGACCCTGCTTGCCGAAGTCCCCTCTGGCGCCCAGGCGCAGAGCATCAGTGACAACATCAGCCAGCAGGCGTCCGCCCAGCAGGCCTCCGCCGACGCTGCCGCCAAGGCCGCCGCCGAGCAGAAGGCCGCCGACGAGGCCGCGCGCCAGAAGGCCGCCGCGGACGCCCAGGCGAAGGCCGACGCCCAGGCCAAGGCCGACGCGGACAAGGCCGCCAAGGCCGCCGCCGACCAGCGCGCCGCCGCCGACGCCGCCGCCGCCAACCGCTCCAAGGCGCGTTCGGCGATGACCGCGGTGGACAGCAGCACGCCCCCCGTCTCGGTCACTCCCGGCTCCGTCCAGGACATGGCCCGGCAGATCGTCGGCAACGACGCCCAGTTCCAGTGCTTCAGCAACATCGTGAAGCGCGAGAGCGGCTGGGACTACACCGCGACCAACAGCGGCTCCGGTGCGTACGGCCTGGTCCAGGCGCTGCCCGGCTCCAAGATGGCCTCGGCCGGTGCCGACTGGCGCACCAACCCGGCCACCCAGATCAAGTGGGGCCTGGGCTACATGAACGACCGCTACGGCAGCCCGTGTGGTGCCTGGTCGTTCTGGCAGGCGCACAGCTGGTACTAGGCCGCCCTTGCTCCGAAGGTGGCCGCCGCCCCCGGGCGGCGCACTCCGCACGGCCCCCGGCCGCTCGTCCCGTTCGACGAGCGGCCGGGGGCCGTCGCGTTCTCCCACCGGTGGCGTGCTCCGACCGGGCGGGCCCCCTTCATCGGCCTGCATCGGCTGAGAAGGGGCGGGCCGCGCCGCCCGGGCTGCGCTGACCAGTGCGCCCGCGGGCGGTGCGGTCCTGGGTGCGGACGTGGGGCGCGGGAAGGGGTCCTGGTTGCTCCCCGCACCGGCCGGTCCGCCGAAGGTTGGCTTGAGTGGGATGACCCTGAGGTCTCGTTCGAAGTCCTCCCCAGCGGCGTGTGGACGAAACCATCTGCAATCCGGTGATTTGTCCGAATTTGTGGAATGAGGCGATCGAGGCGAACCCACCGGTGGGCGGACTCGCCCGGCCCCCGCCGGGTAGCGTCATCCCTGACGGCCGTGGCAGGACCCACGGCGTACCGCCGGCTCGGCGGGTACAGCGGGGAAGCGGTGGGTAGCGAGGATGGCGCGGGGCGGAAAGGCCTTCAAGGCCGTGGCCAAGGGCATGGCCGTGGTGGCGAGCGCGGCCGCCGTGATCGAACGGCGCCGACGCGCCGCGATTGCGGCCGACCCGCACGAGCTTCCGGTCGTTCCGGCCCCCACCGAGGCGCCCGGGCCCGTCCCGGTGCCGCGCGTCGACTCGGCAGCCGAAGCCGTCGAGCCCGCCGCACCGGCGGCGGCCGTGACGACGGCCACGGCTACGGCCCCGGTGTCCGCGGCGGCCCCTGCCGCCCAGGCCGCCCAGGCCGCCCCGGCCGCGAACGCCGGGCTCGGGCGGGAGTACCACCCGGGCCGGCCCGCCACCCCCGCCGAGGCGGTGCCCTGGGGACTGCGGGTGGCGGCCGAATCGACCTGGCGGCTGCTGCTGCTCGGCGCCGCGCTGTACGTCGTCTTCTACGTCGTCGACATGCTGCGGCTGGTGGCCTTCTCGGTGCTGGCCTCGCTGCTGATCTCCGCGCTGCTGGAACCCTCCGTCTCCTGGCTGCGCAGGCACGGGGTGCCGCGCTCGCTCGCGGCGGGCGGGGTGTTCCTGAGCGGCCTGGCCGGGATCGGGCTGGTCGGCTGGTTCGTGGTGTGGCAGGTGACCACCAATCTGTCCGACGTCACCACCCAGGTGAAGACCGGCGTCAACCAGCTGCGGGACTGGCTGGTCACCGGACCGCTGCACCTGACCCAGCAGCAGATCACCGACTTCGCCAACCAGATCACCAAGGCCATCACCACCAACACGGACCAGCTCACCTCGGCCTCGATCACCGGCGCGCAGATCGCCGTCGAGACCCTGACCGCGCTGCTGATGACCTTCTTCACCACCTTCTTCTTCCTGTACGACGGGGCGAAGATCTGGAACTGGGCCCTGCGCGGCCTGCCCCGGCACTCCCGCTTCGCGATGGCCGGCGCCGGCCCCAAGGCCTGGATCACCCTCACCGCGTACGTGCGCGGCACGGTAGGCGTGGCCTTCATCGACGCGGTCTGCATCGGCACCGGCATCGAGCTGCTGGGCGTGCCGCTGGCCGTGCCGCTCGCCGTGATCATCTTCCTGGGCGCCTTCGTCCCGCTGGTCGGCGCCCTGGTCACCGGCACCGTCGCGGTCCTGATCGCCCTGGTCACCCAGGGGCCGTGGACGGCGCTGATGGTGCTGGTGATCCTGATCGTGGTGATGCAGGTCGAGAGCCACATCCTCCAGCCGCTGATCCTCGGCCGCGCCGTCCGGGTCCACCCGCTCGGTGTGGTCCTCGGTGTCGCGGCCGGCGGCATCATCGGTGGCATCGGCGGTGCGGTGGTCGCCGTCCCACTGATCGCCGTCACCAACACCGTGATCGCCCACCTGCGCCAGCGCAACGAGGCCGGCCAGGCCGTCTTCACCGCCCTCGAAGCCGCCCGCGAAGCCGCCGAGCACAAGGCGGCGGCCCAACCGGCGCAACCGACCCAGGCGGCGGAGCCGGCTCCGGCGGTGGACTAGGACGGGGTCGGACGTGGCCGGCGCCGCCGAGCCGCCTCGGCGAGCGACGGTCGGGGCGGACGGGGTTCCGGCGTGCTGTCAGTCACGGCGGCCGACCGCCTTCGTGATCCGGTTCCCGTGACCGCTGACGATCTCTCCGATGTTGTCGATCGAGGTGTGGTCGTCATGGGGGCCGTCGTCCCAGTAGGACGAGTGCGCGGTGCCGTCGGCCGACCCGACGTCCACGGCGAAGCGCTGGGCGCCGAAGTCGGCGCTCGCCGGGTCCCGGGTGTACCAGCCGGCGTGCGAGACGTAGTCCCAGCCGGCGGCGCCGACGTAGGTGTGGGCGGCTCCCACCGAGAACTCGGAGGCGTGGAAGGCGTCGGTGCCGGGGCTGCCGACCAGGATGATGTCGTCGGCCGCCAGTCCGGCCGGCTTCCTCGCGGCGAGGCCGACCAGGAGCGAGCCGAAGCTGTGTCCCTGTGCCGTGACGTGGGCCGGCGGTCCCCGGTGCGTGACGCGCTGCCCTTCGAGGAAGGTGCGGTAGGCGTCGACTCCGTTCCGGGCGCGGCCGAAGTCGAGGGTCCGCTGAGGGGAGAGCGGCGCGTCGTAGCCCAGCCACGCGATCGACGCCGTGCTGCGGGTGGGGTCGGCGCGCCTGGCCGCGTCGTACACCGCCTTGGCCCGGTCGGCGTCGCCGCCGCCGATGCGTTGGAGTTCGGTGCCCATGCCGCCGACGAGGGACGTGACGTTCCGGGCGGTGTCGGGATTGCCGAAGGCGAGGATGGCGCGGCCCTGGCCCTCCTCGCCGATGCCGAGCAGGAGGACCGGCGGGTCCTGTCCCTCGGCCTCCTCCAACCGCTCGTTGATCTTGCGGAAGCCCGCGAGTCTGAGCTCGTCCTTGTCGGAGAGCGGCGGCGGGTGGCCCTCGTACGTGGCGAGGAGCTGCGCCAGGAGGGCCCGGTTGGCCCGGTCCCGGGCGAGGGCGGGGATGCCGTCGCGGTTGCCGACGAGGTCCGGGTGGTCCTTGATCAGCCGTTGTTGTTCGTCGGCGGGGAGTCCGTTCCACCAGGCGTTCACCTCGGTCGGTGGGGCGCCGTCCCGCGGCACGGCGACGCGGAGCAGGGTCCGTACGGCGAGGTTCGGGTCGAGCTGGTCCTGGACGGCCGCGTCCGGGTCGAGGCCGGTGCCGTCGTGGGCGCGGGTGGTGTAGTGCTGGAGCCGGGCGGCGACGGCCTGGTCGATGGTGCCGGCCTCGGTGAGGGCGCTGCCGATGCGGGCGGCGAGTGCCGTGGCGGTGCGCTCGCGGCTCTTCCGGTACTCGGGGTCGTGCTGGTCGGCGTAGGGGGCGGGCCCCCAGGTGACGGCGCCGTGCTCGTTGACCGACATGCCGGCGGTCCTCACGTCCTCCAGGGCCTTGCGCAGGGCGGACTGGACGAGGACCAGGGCGTCCGCGCCGGTCCGGAGGACCTTGCCGATCTGGCCGACCTCGGAGTGGGCGGCCCTCAACTCGCCGGTGGTGAGCTGTAAGGAGGGCGTCGCCGCGTCGGCCGCCGGTCCGGTCCAGCCGGAGGCGGCGAGCCGCTGCTCGACCCCGCTGTGCCAGCTCTCCAGGTGCTGTCCGAAGGCGCCGTGCAGTTTGTCGTACGCGTCGGCGGCGGCGTGGAGGGCGGCGAAGTCGGTGTCGCGCAGCGTCGCGAGATCCACGGTCGTCGGCCCCTAGCCGAAGTGCCGGACGAAGTTCTGCTGTTGCTCCGCCGTCGGGCCGAACCGGATGGTGACCTGGTGGTCGGTGCCCCGGTACCGGCGGGCGGCCTCTTCGAGCTGCTGGCCGTGTCGGCTCATCGAGGTGCGGAGGCCGTCCAGGAGCGTGTGCCAGGCGTCGGTGCAGGTGTCGAGCGCGGCGGCGCACCGGAGTCCCGACAGAGCGGCGACGGCCTGGTGGGAGGAGTCGAGGACGGCCTTGGTCCGGCCGGGGATCCGGGCCGCGGTCGTGCTCGCCGTTCCGGCTGCCTCGTGGAGCGCGTCGGCGTCGATCCGGAAGCCGCCGCAATGCGAAGGGTGGTCGGACACCGCGGGCCCCCTCGGACCGAATGTCGTGTACGGATCGCCCTGCACTGTAGCGGAGTTGGGAGGGTCCGGGACGCGGAAACGCCGACGGGCCCCTCCTGGAGCGGAGGGGCCCGTCGGCGTCGTGCCGGGTGCGTCAGGAGCCGACGGCGGCGAGGGCGGCCTCGGAGTCGAGGACGCCGGCCACGGCCTGCAGGACGGCGGCGATCTTCATCGAGGCCTGGATGACCTCACGCTCGACGCCGGCCTTGCGCAGGACGGCCTCGTGCGAGTCGAGGCACTGGCCGCAGCCGTTGATGGCGGAGACCGCGAAGCACCAGAGCTCGAAGTCGATCTTCTCGACGCCGGGGGTGCCGATGATGTTCATCCGCAGGCCGGCGCGCATCGTGCTGTACTCCTTGTCGGAGAGCAGATGCAGCGTCCGGTAGTAGACGTTGTTCATCCCCATGATCGCGGCCGCGCCCTTGGCGGCGGTGTACGCCTCCGGGGAGAGGTTGGCCTTGGCCTCGGGCTCCAGCTCGCGCAGCAGGCCGGGGCTGCGGGTGGCCATCGCGCAGGAGAGCACGGTGCCCCAGAGCTGCTGGGCCGGGAGGTCGGAGTTGCCGATGACCGAGCCCAGGTTGAGCTTGAGGTCCTTGGCGTAGTCCGGGAGGGCGGCCTTCAGGTCGTCGAGGGCCATGGGTCAGCCCGCCAGGAGGGCCTGGGCGTCGAGGGTGTCCTCGCCCTTGTTCCAGTTGCACGGGCACAGCTCGTCGGTCTGCAGGGCGTCCAGCACCCGCAGGACCTCCTTGGGGTTACGGCCGACGGAGCCGGCGGTCACCATGACGAACTGGATCTCGTTGTTCGGGTCGACGATGAACACGGCGCGCTGGGCGGTGCCGTCCTCGGCCTCGACGCCGCAGGCGCGCATCAGGTCGTGCTTGACGTCGGCCAGCATCGGGAAGGGCAGGTCGCGCAGGTCCTTGTGGTCCTTGCGCCAGGCGTGGTGCACGAACTCGGAGTCGCCGGAGACGCCGAGGATCTGGGCGTCGCGGTCGGCGAACTCGTCGTTCAGCTTGCCGAACGCGGCGATCTCGGTGGGGCAGACGAAGGTGAAGTCCATCGGCCAGAAGAAGACGATCTTCCACTTGCCCTCGTAGGACTTGTGGTTGATGTCGGCGAAGGCGTTCGCGGCGTCGAGGTCGACACAGGCCTTGAGGTCGAACTCGGGGAACTTGTCACCGATCGTGAGCACGTTCGCTTCTCCTGAAGTGAGACTGTGGGGAGCTTTGTCCGGATTCCGAACACGACCCACGATTCCACATCGTGGACTGATCAGGGAAATAGCTACACTGGATGTGTCTGATCGGAGATTGTTATCAGTACCCAACCGCCCGCACCCCGACCCGCCGCCCGCAGGTCCGCCGCCGCCAAGGCCGGTCCGGCTGTGACGAGCGCCACGGCCCGCAGCCCCCGGACGCCGACGGTCGCCCAGCTCAGGGCCTTCGTCGCGGTGGCCGAGCACCGGCACTTCCGGGAGGCCGCCGCCGCGACCGGGACCAGCCAGCCGGCGCTGTCCGGGGCGGTCGCGGCGCTGGAGGAGTCGCTGGGCGCCCAGCTGGTCGAGCGTACGACGCGCAAGGTGATCGTCACGCCGCTGGGGGAGCGGGTGCACCAGCACGCCCGTCGGGTGCTGGCCTCGCTGCAGGCGCTGACCGAGGAGGTCGAGGCCGCCCGCCGGCCGTTCACCGGGCCGCTGCACCTGGGTGTGATCCCGACCGTCGCGCCGTATCTCCTGCCCCTGGTGCTGAAGCTGGTCCGCGACCGGTTCCCGGAGTTGGAACTGCACGTCCACGAGGAGCGCACCCCCTCGCTGCTGGAGGGTCTGGCCGCCGGGCGCCTGGACGTGCTGCTGCTCGCGCTGCCAGCCGGCGGGTCCTCGCCGACCCGGGACATCCCGCTGTTCGACGAGGACTTCGTCCTGGTCACCCCGCCCGGGCACCCGCTCGCCGGGCGGATCGACGTCCCGCGCGACGTGCTGCTCGACCTGGACGTGCTGCTGCTGGAGGAGGGGCACTGCCTGCGCGACCAGGCGCTGGACATCTGCCGCGAGGTCGGCGCCGACCCGGCCGGCTCCACCACCCGAGCGGCCGGGCTGTCCACCCTGGTCCAGTTGGTCGCCGGGGGTCTCGGGGTGACCCTGCTGCCCGCCACCGCGCTGGACGTCGAGGCCGGCCGCGCCGACCGGCTGGCCGCCGTCCGCTTCGCCGATCCGGCGCCCGGCCGCCGGATCGGGCTGGCCACCCGCCCGGGCTCGGCCCGCAGCGCGGAGTACGAGCGCTTCGCGGCCGCGCTGCGCGAGGTGCTGGCCGAACTGCCGGTCCGGATCGTCTCCTGAGGCCGGTCTGACGGTTCCCGCCGGGCGGGCCTGCGGACCCGCCCTCGGCAGGCGGCTTCAGGCGCCCCGGCCGACCGCGGCGGGGGTGCCCAGGCAGAGCCCGACCGTCGTGGCCACCAGCAGGTCCAGCGCCCGCAGGGTGTCCGGGTCGGCGGGCTCGCCGGGGGAGTGCCCGGTGAGGTGTCGGGCCGTCAGGCCGTCGAAGCCGCTGAGGAAGTGGACGGCGATCTCGCGGGCGGGCACGGCCAGGGTCAGTCGGTGGTCGGCCGCGAGGGCGGTGAGCATCTCGGTGGCGGTGCCCTCGATCGCGCGGTCCAGTCCGAGCATGATCTCCCGCACGTCGGGATCGCGCATCGCCAGCGCCGAGAACTCGCTCAGCAGCACGCAGCGCCCCTCCTCGCCGGTGGCGGCGGCCCAGAGCGCGTGCACCAGGGTGCGGACCTGCTCGCCGAACGGGCCGTCGCCCGGGGACGCGGCGCGCACCTGGTCGATGAACTGGGCGGCCACCTCCTCGACGACGGACCGGTAGAGGTCCTTCTTGGTGCCGAAGGTGTAGTGCACCGTCGCCTGTGCCACGCCCAGCTCGGCCGCGATCGCGCGGGTGCTGCCGGCGGCGACCCCTTCCCGGGTCATCAGGTCGATCGCGGCCCGGACCAGTTGCGGTCGGCGTTCGGAGGCGGGGACATGAGCCATTCAGCCAGGGTAGCGCCATGGTCGGGCAACCGTGTCGGATGATTTTGTCGCCCAACTTTGTCACCCGACAAACTTGGGTCTACCGTGAGACGGGTCCGCCCGGGCAGCCGCCTGTCCGACGATCCGACCGAGGGAACCCATGGCCACGTACCTGTATCGGCTGGGCCGCTACTGCTTCCGGAGAAGGCGGGCCGTGCTGGCCGTCTGGATCGCCCTGCTGATCGCGATCGGCGGCGCCGCCGGGGCCTTCGCCGGCAAGACCAGCGACGAGTTCAAGGTCCCCGGCACCGAGGCCCAGAGCACCCTGGACAAGATCAAGGGCACCTTCCCGGCACAGGGCCACGGCTCCGCTCAGATCGTCTTCGCCGCCAAGGACTCCGGCGGCATCAAGGCGCCCGGGGCGGGCAAGGCGGTCGGCGAGGCCGTCGACCGGATCGCCCACGTCCCCGGCGTGGCCGCGGTGCCCGACCCGTACGCCACCGGTGCCGTCTCCCCGGACGGGAAGGTCGCGATCGCGCTGGTCTCCTTCGACCACAAGCTCGCCGAGGTCACCGACCAGCAGCGCGAGGCCGTGAAGGCCGCCGCCGAACCGGCCCGCGCGGCCGGGCTGGACGTCGCCTTCGGCGGCGACGCGTACAACCGGTTCGCCCAGATCGAGGGCGGCACCGAGTCGATCGGCCTGGTGGTGGCCGGGGTGGTGCTGGTGGTCACCCTGGGCACCCTGGTCGCCGCCGGGCTCCCGCTGCTGACCGCCCTGATCGGCGTCGGCGTGGCCATGGGCGCCCTGCTGGCGCTCACCGGCTCGTTCGAGATCATCACCACCGCGCCGGTGCTGGCGCTGATGGTCGGCCTCGCCGTCGGCATCGACTACGCGCTGTTCATCCTCTTCCGGCACCGCCGCAACCTGGACGAGGGCCTGGAGCCCGAGGAGGCCGCCGCCCGGGCCACCGCGACCGCCGGCAGCGCGGTGGTCTTCGCCGGCCTGACCGTCGTGGTCGCGCTCGCCGGGCTGGCCGTGGCCGACGTCCCGTTCCTCACCGTGATGGGGCTGGCCGCCTCCGGCGCCGTCGTGGTCGCAGTCCTGGTCGCGATCACCCTGCTGCCCGCGGTGCTCGGCTTCGCCGGCCGCGCGATCGACCGGCTGCCGGTCTGGAAGCGGGCGCTGACCACGCACGGCCGGACCACCGTGGGAGAGCGCTGGGCCCGCTTCGTGGTCCGCCGCCCGCTGCCGGTGCTGCTGGTCGGCCTGGCCGGGCTGGGCGCCCTCGCGGTGCCCGCCGCGAGCCTCGAGCTCGGCCTGCCGGGCGGCGGATCGCAGGCCGTCGGGACGGACGGCCGCAAGGCGTACGACCTGGTCAGCGAGAGCTTCGGGCCCGGCTTCAACGCGCCGCTGGTGGTCGTCGTGGACGCCCACGACGCGCCGCGGCCCGAGCAGGCGGTGCAGGCCGTGGCGGGCGAGCTGCAGACCCTGAAGGGCGTCAGGACGCTGCTGCCGCCGACCGTCGACCAGGCCAGCCGGACCGCCCTGGTGCCCGTCATCCCGCAGACCGGACCGGACCACGCGGACACCAAGGCGCTGGTCAACGAGATCCGCGACCAGCGCGCCTCACTCAAGTCCGCGACCGGCGCGAGCATCGCCGTCACCGGCACCACGGCCGCCAACATCGACGTCTCCACCAAGCTCGGCCAGGCCCTGCCGCCGTTCGTCGCGGTGATCGTCGGCATCGCCCTGCTGCTGCTGGCGCTGGCCTTCCGCTCGGTGCTGGTGCCGCTCAAGGCGGTGCTCGGCTTCCTGCTCAGCATCGTGGCCTCGCTCGGCGCGGTGGTCGCGGTCTACCAGTGGGGCTGGCTGGACGGCCTGATCGACGTGCCCAAGGTCGGCCCGGTGGTCAGCTTCGTGCCGATCCTGCTGATCGGCGTGCTGTTCGGGCTGGCGATGGACTACGAGCTGTTCCTGGTCTCCGGGATGAAGGAGCAGTACGTCCACGGCAAGGAGCCGCGCGAGGCGGTCGTCGGCGGGGTGAAGGGCGGCGCCCGGGTGGTGACCGCGGCCGCGCTGATCATGATCTCGGTGTTCGGGGCCTTCGTCTTCGGCCACGACCCGATCGTCCAGCCGATCGGCTTCGCCCTCGCGGTGGGCGTGCTGGTGGACGCCTTCGTGGTGCGGATGGCGCTGGTGCCGGCCGCGATGGCGCTGTTCGGCAAGGCGGCCTGGTGGTTCCCGAAGCGACTGGAGAAGGTCGTGCCGAAGGTCGACATGGAGGGCGAGCAGCTGATCGCCCGGCTGGAGGAGAAGCCGGTGAAGGAGCCCGCCGGGGTGTGACGACCCCTTCGACGCGCCCTTCGACGCGCCCGGTGGGAGCGGTTTCCCGCCGGGCGCCCGGCAGATCCGGGGCTGTGACGGAGCCGGCGGCTACTGGGGCAGCCGCTGTTCGAACCAGACCACCTTGCCGGCGCCCAGCCGGGTGGCGCCCCAGCGGTCCGCGCACCGGGCCACTATCTGCAGCCCGCGCCCGCGTTCGTCATCCGGGCCGGTACGGCGCGGCCGCGGCAGCAGCGGGCTGTCGTCGCCGACCTCGCAGCGCAGCCGGGTGGTGCGCACCAGGCTCAGGGTGACCGGCCGGGTCGCGTGCTGGACGGCGTTGGTCACCAGCTCGCTGACCATCAGCTCGGTCGCCTCGCTCAGCTCGTCCAGCCCCCAGCGGCGCAGGGTGTGCGCGGCCAGCCGGCGCGCCCGGCCCGGCGTCTCGTTGCGCGGCTGCAGGTACCAGTGCGCGACGTCCCCGGCCGGGATGCCGTCGAAGCAGGCGCCGAGCAGGGCGATGTCGTCACCGCGGTCCCCGGGCGGCAGGATCCGCAGTGCCTCCTGGCACAACTGCTCGGGGGACTGCCAGCGGGCGGCGGCGATCCTGGCGCGGAGCACCTCCAGGCCGTCGCTGATCGGACGGCTGCGGGTCTCCACCAGGCCGTCGGTGAACAGCAGCAGCGCCGAGCCGGGCGGCGCGGGCAGTTCGACGGAGTTGAAGTCCACCCCGCCGACTCCGATCGGCGCCCCGGAGTCAAGCTCCACCAGCTCGGCGGTGCCGTCCGGGCGGACCAGCACCGGCGGGACGTGCCCGGCGTTGGCCAGCACCACCCGGTTGGCGATCGGGTCGTACACCGCGTACACGCAGGTGGCCAGGTGCTGTTCGCGGCCGAGCCGCTGGGCCTGCTCGTCCAGGTGGTAGAGAACCTCGTGCGGCGGCAGGTCGAGAGCGGCCAAGGTCTGGGCGCTGGTGCGCAGTTGACCCATGATGGCGGCCGAGGTGAGCGAGTGGCCCATCACGTCGCCGACGATCAGGGCGACCCGGTTGCCGGGCAGCGGCACCGCGTCGTACCAGTCACCGCCGACCTGGGCGCCGCGCTCGCCGGGCAGGTAGCGCTGGGCGAGCCGGACGCCGTGCGGCTGCGGCAGCCGCAACGGCAGCATGCTGCGCTGGAGTTCGTTGGCTATCTCCCACTCGCGGGCGTACCGCAGCGCGGTGTCCACCGCCAGCCCGGCCTGGGTGGCCAGGTGCGCGGCGGTCGCGGTGTCGGCCGGGTCGAAGGCCGGGCGGCCGGTGCGTTCAGGGGGCCGCCGGATCAGCACCAGCAGCCCGAGGACGGCCTTGCGGCCGCGCAGCGGCAGAGCGAGGACGGAGGTGCCGGCGGCCAGCCGGGCCAGCCCGCGGGGGCCGTACAGCTCGCGCAGCAGCGTCTCGGTGCGATCGGCCGCGGGCGTGCCCAGGACGGCCGACTCGGCCGGGCGGCGGCTCAGGAGGACGTGCGCCAGCGCGCCGCCGCGGGTGACCGGGACGGCCGGGCCCGGGTCGGCGGTGGAGCGGGAGCCGAACCGGGAGCGGTGCCGGTCGTCCACGCCGCCCTTGCGGCCGCGCCGACCGATCCGGGTGCCAGTGCTGTGGTGGATCCGCAGCTCGTCCGGGAAGCCGGGCTCGCGCTCGACGTTGGGCAGCGGGTCACGCAGGTGGACGACGGCCGCGTCGGCGAGGGTCGGGACCAGCACCCGGCCGATGTTGCGCAGGGTCGCGGACAGGTCGAGGGCGCTGTTGATCCGTCGGGTCGCCGCGTCGAGGTAGGCGAGGCGGTCGGCCAGCCCGTCCGCCGCCCCGGCGCGGTCCGGCCGTGCCGTCGGCGGCTTCGCCGGGGCCTGTGCCCGGGCCGGGACCCGGCGGCGCTGGCCCGGGACGGCGGGCGGCTGCTCCGCCTCGGTCTTGAGCTGGTCGCGCACGGCTGCCTGTCCTGGATTCGGTGTGGTCGGTGGTTGGGCTGGGCGGTGGGTGTACTGGTCGGTGGGTGTGCTGGTCGGGCGCTGGTCGGGCGGTCGGGTGGTCGATCAGCCGACGCGTCGACAGCACAGGAACAGCTGTTCCTCCGGCGGCAGCGTGGTACTGGCCGGCGCGTACGGATGCCCCGAGCACTCCTCGACGGCGAAACCGGCCGCGACCAGAACCCGTTCCAGATCCTCCCGCAGATACCCACTGATCCGCAGCTCTCTGCCAAGGAACGGAAGCGGAACGTGATCCAGGTCTGCCTCGACCATACCGAGCGCCAGCAGTCCGTCCGGCCGCAGGAGTTCGCGCAGCCGCCCGAGCGCGGTCGGGATCTCGTCCTGCGGCAGCAGGATCAGGGAGAAGAACGCGGTGACGGCGGCGAAGGTGCCGTGGCCCTCCGGGCCGAGCCCGGGGACGCCCCAGACCCGGTCGGCGCGCTCGGTGGCCAGATCGTACAGGTCGATCCGATGGAAATCGGGCGGGAACGGGCCGGGGTGGTTCGCCTGACGGCCCAGCGCGAGCATCACGTCCGAGAGGTCCACCCCGGTCACCCGCAGCCCGCCGGCGGTCAGCTGGCGGACGGTCGGCTCGCCGGTGCCGCAGCCCACGTCCAGCACCCGGGCCCCGGGTTCGAGCGCCGTGAGCAGCTGCTTCCCGCACTCCAACTGCCCGTCCTTGGCGGGGAAGGCCTCGCCGTACCCGGCACCGATGGTGTCGAAGGCGACTGCCTGCAGGGCCCGCGCCGCACGGCGTCGCCGCACGTCGGGTCCGTCGTCGTCGGCTTCCTCGCCGACCGGGAACGAATCGGATATCTGGCCGGTCGTCACGTTCAGAGGCACCCTTCCACCCGTGGCCTCCGGTCGGCTCCTGCGCAGCCTCGCGGGCCGTTGCCGGCGGCGGTACGTCACGCGCCCCGCGTCACACCGACGGACCGCACCCCGACGCGTTGCCGGCAGACACTCGTGTGCGTACTGGCATCTGAGAATATGCGTGATCACTGCCCCATGGGGTCCCTTTCCAGCCAACTCGTCGTGCTTGGGCCGATGTGGCCCGGGTTCGCGGAAGCACTACGGTGTGGGCGGGGGTGGTGCGCCGGGCCCCGCACGCCGGACGGCACGCCGGGGTGACGGCGCTGACCTGCGGTTTCACCAGTCCGCAGGCTGACAATCGGACGTTTATCGAACGTCAATCGGCCAGGTGCACAGTTGAGTCCAGCGCCGGGGAAGCGTTGAGGGCGCTCCCGCAGCCGGGGGGCTGCGGGAGCGCCAACGCGCGGAACGGGGAAGGCGCTCCGCTGGGGGGCGGAGGCCTTACGGCGCGGGGGGAGAAGAGATGGGCTCGGTGTGCTGACGGGAAATGAGGTCCGCCACGGGGGAGGCCTCCGGCACACCGAGCCGCGTGAAGATCGCGTGCGCCTCCTGGAGGCAGGCGAGCCCGCGGGCCGGCTGGGCCAGGGCGAGCAGCGCCTCGCCCAGGGCGGCGTTGGCGAGGCCCTGGCAGTAGGCGGAGTCCAGCTCCTGTCCGATCGCGAGTGACTCGCCGGCCGCTTCGGCCGCCTCGGTGTGCTGCTCGGCGGCGAGCAGGGCGGAGGCGAGGCGGGCGAGGGTGTAGCCCTCCCACAAAGGATTCTGCTGGGACTGGTAGAGCCGGTGCGCCTCGCGCAGGTGCGGGACGGCCTCGTCGCCGGAGAGCACCACACCGAGCTGATAGAGCGTCTGGGCGAGCAGCGGTCCGTTTTTGGACGCCCGGGCGGCGGCGACACCGTCGCTGGCGGACTTGACCGCCGTCTCGGTCATGCCGAGCCGATGCTGTACTCGGGCCATGTTGCTGACGACCCGCGCTTCAAGGATCGGCGCGCCGACGGCCTGGCTGGTGGCACGGGCCTGTTCGAGGAACAGCAGGGCCTCGGCCGGCCGGTTGCCGACGTTCAGGATCACGCCCAGCATGTTGGCCGTGGCCAGCAACAGGACGGTCGGCTCGTCCGGCGCCTGGTGGTCCAGGCTGCGGCGGAATGACTGCTCGGCCCCCTGGAAGTCACTGGTGACGGACTGCAAGGTGCCCAGGGCGAAGTGGACCCGGGCGAGCGCCTCGCGGTCGCCGCGGTGCTCTGCCTCGCGCCCGACGATCTCCAGGACGGGTCGCACCTGCGGGCTGTGGGTGGGGTCCGGACCGAGGCCGTACAGCAGGATCAGCAGGTCGATCGCCGCGTGCTGCGAGGTGCGGGATCCGTTCGACGCTGCGGCCATGGCGCTGAGCAGCAACGCTCCCTCGGTCCGGAGCCAGTCCTGCGCGGCGGGACCCGTCGGTAGGCTGAGCCCTGACGAGGTGAGCGTGGTCAGCAGTTCGGGCAGCGGGTCGTCCGGCTCGATGACCTGGGCCGCGTTGCGGACGGTCGGGATCAGCAGGTCGAGTAGCCGCATGACCGCTCGCTCCTGTTCTCCGGTGTCCCCGATCCGCTCGTTCTGCCGCTGAGCGTAGAGCCGGAGCAGGTCGTGGTACCGGTAGCGGCCGGGGGTAAAGCACTCCAGCATGTTCGCCTCGACCAGCGCCTCGGCGAGGTCCTCGGCGGTGTACTCGTCCACGCCGAGCAGCGCCGCAGCGGCTGCCAGCGGGATGTCGGGAGAGTCGATCAAAGCGAGCAGCCGAAAGGCGCGGGCCTCGTCCACGGACAGCTGTCCGTAGCCGAGCCCGATGGTGGTCTCCACGGCGAGGTTGCCGAGCTGGAGTTCGTCCAGCCGTCGGCGCTGGTCGGCTAACCGACTGGCCAGGTCGGAAACGCTCCAGCGCGGACGGCTGGCCAGCCGGGCGGCGGCGATGCGGACGGCCAGCGGCAGGAAACCGCAGGCGGTGACCACCTTCATGGCCGCCTCCGGCTCGTCGGCGACCCGCTGCTCGCCGACGATGGCCGAGAACAGCGCCAGGGCCTCGTTCGGGGTCAGCTCCTCCACGTCGAACAGTTGGGCACCGGGGATGCCGGCCAGCCGGGAGCGGCTGGTGGCGAGCACGGCGCAGCCGGAGACTCCGGGGATGAGCGGCTGGATCTGGTCCGCGTCGCGCGCGTTGTCGAGCAGGATCAGCATCCGGCGGTTGGCGAGCAGTGAGCGGTAGAGGGCGGCGCGCTGTTCCAGCGAGTCGGGACTCTCGGTGACGCCGAGCGCGTGGAGGAAGTCACCCAGCACGACCACCGGGTCGGCAGGCGAGACACCAGCTCCACGCAGGTCGACGTACAGCTGCCCGTCGGGGAACTCGGTGCGGACGCGATGGGCGACGTGCACTGCGAGGGTGGTCTTGCCGACCCCGCCGATGCCGGCCAGCGAAGTGACCACCACGGCCTGGCCGGTGGCGTTCATCAAGATTGTCGAGAGCTCGCCGACCAGCTTCGAGCGGCCGCTGAAGTCCGAGACATCGGCCGGGAGTTGGGCCGGAGCCGGGGATGCGGCCGGACCGTCCTCGCGGGCCCCGGGGGTGGGTGCGGCGGGGAGGACCAGATCGGGATCGGCGGCGAGGATACGCGTGTGCATCGCGGACAGGCCCGCGCCCGGTTCGACTCCGAGCTCCTCGATCAGCAGCTTGCGGGTGTCGGTGTAGACGCCGAGCGCCTCGGCCTGGCGTCCGCAGCGGTACAGCGCCAGCATCAACAGTTCGCGCAGCCGCTCGCGCAGCGGGTGTTCGGCGGTCAGGTTGTTGAGCTCGCCGACGATCTCGGCGTGCAGGCCGATGTCGAGGGCGGCGGCGCACAGCTCCTCGGCGGCGGCCACCTGGCGTTCGGCCAGCCGCAGTCGCTGGGCCTCGGCGTAGGGGCCGGGAATGCCGGTGAGCGGACGGCCGCTGAACAGGTCCAGCGCCTCAACGAGCAGCCGGTGTGCCTCGTGCCGGTCGCCGGAGGCGCGTGCGGCCGTGGCTTCGGCGGAGAGTCGTTCGAAGGCCGTCAGGTCGAGGGCCTCGCCCGGGATGCGCAGGGCGTAGCCGTCGGCGACCGAGATCAGCAACTCGGCGGGCCGGCGGACCTCGCGTCGGGGCTCGATGACGGAGCGCAGACGGGAGATGTAGGTGCGCAGCGCGGCCACGGCCTGGGTCGGCGGACGGTCGCCCCAGAGCGCGTCGACCAGGTCCTGGGTGGTGACCAGGCGGCCGGAGTGCAGCAGAAGGGTGGTCAGAACGGCCTGCTGCTGGGGGGAGCCGAGGGAGAGGGGCTTGCCGTCGAGCCAGGCCTGGACCGGACCGAGGACTTGGAAGCGCAGCGCAGGGGCCTGCGGCGTCTCCAGAAACTCCATGAAGTCCCCCGATGGCCTGTGGTGTCGATTCCGTGAAAGGGCGCTCGGCGGTCTGCCGTGGTGCTTCAGCTTAGGCGGGCGCCTGACTCTGCCGGACGGCGCCGCAAGCCGCACGATGTTTATCGGACATTTAATCAACCCTACGATACTGTCCCCGCGCCCGTGCCACGGAGGTCGGGCTGGACACAATTGATGACCGAAAGGCGGCCGCCCAATGGCCAACGACCAGAGCGAGACCCCGGTGCCGTCGACGCCCGAGAATGCGGCGCAGACCGGTGCCCCGGCCGCCGCTGTGGAGGCGGGCAAGGCTGTCGAGGGCGCGGTGACCGCGTCCTCGAACCCGACCGAGTACGCCGCGCCTACCGACGCCGACAAGAGCGCGTTCGAGAACGGCTCCTTCGGTGACGAGGGGCAGTACATCGCGGAGCCCGACCAGCCGACCACCGGCGAGCCGGGCCCGCGCCAGCCCGAGAGCATCGTCGGCGGCCACCCGTAAGCAGTTGCCGGCCTTGAGTGCCCCCGCGCCCCCGTCCGGGCGCGGGGGCGCTGTTGGTTATGTGCGCGCCAATTCGTGTGCGGGTGCATCGCGGTGGCCGATTCCCGTCCGCGGTGCACGCATGGTGACCGGAGTCATCCGTAACGTGCCCGGCGGCGGGCCTGCAGCGTTCCGGAATTCCGGATTCACCGGGGGGATTACCGGGCCCTGAATGCCATGGTTTGCGTGGGTTTTGCCGCAATTCCCGGCATCGATCTCAATCAGCTGAATCGCGGGGCTTCGGGACGGGTGAGACGTGGTGCGGTTCGGCGGTCCATTCGCGGCCGCCGCCCTCGGGGCGCAGGTAGTGCTCGCCGCCGATGGTGCCCATGTAGATGCCGATGCGTCCGGTTCTCCGGTCGAGGACGAGTTCGCCCACCTGTGGGCGGTAGGCCCGGGAGTCGTGCTGTCGGGTGCTCACCGTGCTGCTCCTCGCTTTGGTAGGCGACTGGCCAGCATCTCTAGAGAAGCTAATATCTCTAGAGATGTCAACGGTCGTATCTCCTTATCAGCGACCGCGGGCGCGCCTAGGATTTGTCCGAGGGAGAGGGAGCGGCGATGACCGGCAGCAGTGGCGACAGACAGCCCAAGTACCAGCGGATCGCGGACTCCTTGAAGGCGGCCATCGACGACGGCCGCTACCGCGCCGGCGACCGGCTGCCCGGCGAGAACGACCTCATGGACGAGTACGGCGTGGCCCGGATGACCGCCCGCCAGGCGCTCGGCGTGCTGCAGAGCGAGGGCATCGCGGAGGCCCGCCGGGGCGCCGGGGTGTTCGTCCGGGACTTCCGGCCGCTGCGCCGGCGCGGCATCCAGCGGCTGGCGCAGGGGCAGTGGGGCTCCGGCCGGTCGATATGGTCCGCGGACATAGACAACCGCAGCCTGGTGGTCGACCAGGTCTCCGTCGCCGAGCGGGGCGCGCCCGAGCACGTGGCCCGGGTGCTCGGGGTCGACCCGGGCGCGTCGATGTGCGTACGGCACCGCCGCTTCGTCCTGGACGGCAAGCCGGTGCTGCTCTCGACCTCCTACCTGCCCGCCGTCCTGGTCGCCGGTACCGCCATAACCCGCGAGGACACCGGCCCCGGCGGCACCTACGCCCGGCTGGCCGAGATCGGCGCCAAGCCCGTGCACTTCCGCGAGGAGGTCCGCTCCCGCATGCCCAGCGCCGAGGAGTCCACCCGCCTCGAACTCTCCGCCGGCACCCCGGTCATCCTGATCTGCCGCACCGCCTTCGCCGACGAGGGCCAGGTCGTCGAGCTCAACGAGATGATCCTGGACGCCGCCTCCTACGTCCTGGAGTACGACTTCGACGCCTGAGCGCCGCTGAAGCCGCGCATCATTCGGGTTCGGCCCTCATCGATTCGGCTTCCGCCCTCATCGCCTGCTTGCAGGCGGCGTACACCCGGGCCGTCGGCTCGAAGTCGCCGCGAGCGGCACGACGAGAGAGGTTCTCCAGCGCTTCCAGCCGCCTCGCGGGAGTGATCTCGGGGTTGTCGGACTTGTCGCAGGCGACGGCCTCCATGAGCCGCTGGGCGCCGGCAGGGGAGCGCAGGAGGTAGAACCGAGATCGAACCGCCAGTATCAGAGGCCACACCGGCACGAAACCGCCCCGGCCGCAGGGGCGGCCGGGGCGGTGAGGGGGCGCGTGGAGTCACGCCCCCGGGCTACTCCTTGGAGCGGATCCGCAGGCTGGTGATCAGCGGACCTTCCGTCGTCTCGCGGAAGAAGTCGTTGCCCTTGTCGTCGACCACGATGAAGGCCGGGAAGTCCTCGACCTCGATGCGCCAGACGGCCTCCATGCCGAGCTCGGCGTACTCCAGCACCTCGACCTTCTTGATGCAGTCCTGGGCGAGGCGCGCGGCCGGGCCGCCGATCGAGCCGAGGTAGAAGCCGCCGTGCGTGGCGCAGGCGTCGGTGACCTGCTTGCTGCGGTTGCCCTTGGCGAGCATGACCATCGAGCCGCCGGCGGCCTGGAACTGGTCGACGTAGGAGTCCATCCGGCCGGCCGTGGTCGGGCCGAAGGAGCCGGAGGCGTAGCCCTCGGGGGTCTTGGCCGGGCCGGCGTAGTAGACCGGGTGGTCCTGGAGGTACTTGGGCATGCCCTCGCCGGCGTCCAGGCGCTCCTTGATCTTGGCGTGGGCGATGTCGCGGGCGACCACCAGGGTGCCGGTGAGCGAGAGCCGGGTCTTGACCGGGTACTTGGACAGCTCGGCGCGGATCGCGGACATCGGCTGGTTGAGGTCGACGCGCACCACGTCGTCGTCCAGGTGCTCGTCGGTGGTGTCCGGCAGGTACTTGGCCGGGTCGGTCTCCAGCTGCTCCAGGAACACGCCCTCGGCGGTGATCTTGCCGAGCGCCTGGCGGTCGGCGGAGCAGGATACGGCCATCGCGACCGGCAGCGAGGCGCCGTGGCGCGGCAGTCGGACCACGCGCACGTCGTGGCAGAAGTACTTGCCGCCGAACTGGGCGCCGATGCCGATCTTCTGGGTCAGCTCGGTGACCTTGGCCTCAAGCTCCAGGTCCCGGAAGCCGTGGCCGGTCTTGGCGTTGCCCGAGGTCGGCAGGTTGTCCAGGTAGTGCGCCGAGGCGTACTTGGCGGTCTTGAGCGCGAACTCGGCGCTGGTGCCGCCGATCACGATGGCCAGGTGGTACGGCGGGCAGGCGGCGGTGCCGAGCGAGCGGATCTTCTGCTCCAGGAACGAGAGCATGCTCGCCTCGTTCAGGATGGCCTTGGTCTCCTGGTACAGGTACGACTTGTTGGCGGAGCCGCCGCCCTTGGCCATGAACAGGAACTTGTACGCGTCGCCGTCGGTGGCGTACAGCTCGATCTGGGCCGGCAGGTTGTTGCCGGTGTTCTTCTCGTCCCACATGGTCACCGGGGCCATCTGGGAGTAGCGCAGGTTGAGCTTGGTGTACGCGTCGAACACGCCGCGCGCGATGGCGGACTCGTCGCCGCCCTGGGTCAGCACGTTCTGGCCGCGCTTGCCCATGACGATCGCGGTGCCGGTGTCCTGGCACATCGGGAGGATGCCGCCGGCCGAGATGTTGACGTTCTTCAGCAGGTCGAGCGCCACGAAGCGGTCGTTCGGGCTGGCCTCCGGGTCGTCCAGGATGCGGCGCAGCTGGGCGAGGTGCGCGGGGCGCAGGTAGTGCGAGATGTCGTGCATCGCCTCGGCCGTGAGCAGCCGCAGCGCCTCGGGCTCGACCTGGAGGAAGCTGCGACCGCCGGCCTCGATGGTGGAGACACCCTCGGAGGTCAGCTTGCGGTACGGGGTCGGGTCAGCGCCCAGGGGGAGCAGGTCGCTGTACTCGAAGTCTGGCGTGGGAGCCATGGGGGCGGTCCTTAGGTGTCCAGTGATCCGGCTGCGTCGGCGAAGCACCATCCAGGGTAGGACCCGCCGATCACACGCATGCGGACAGGTGGGCCTTGCGTGACGGGGCTCACTCGGGCAGCAGTGCGAGCGACTACGCTTGCGCCGTGGACAACTCGCCGTCGCAGGACGACCCGGGGCAGCCGCCGGTGCCGGCTCCCGTACCGATGACCAAACCCGAACTCAAGCCCGAGACCACGCCCGTGGCCACGCCGCAGCCCTCGCACGCCCCGGTGGCGGAGGCGGAGCTGCGCGTCTCGGACGCCGACCGCGAGCGGGTCGCGGAGCTGCTGCGGGACGCCTACGCCGAGGGGCGCCTGGACGCGGACGAGCACGCCGAGCGGATCGGGGCCGCGTACGCCGCCAAGACCTTCGGCGACCTGGTGCCGCTGACCCGGGACCTGCCCGCCCACCGGCCGCTCTCCTTCGAGAAGCCGCCGCTGGACGCCCCGGCGCCGGCTCCCACCCGGACGCAACTGCCGCCCGCGCGCCAGGAGTCGCCGTCGGTGGTGGCGATCTTCGGCGGCGCCGCCCGCAAGGGCCGCTGGCGGGTCGGTTCGCACCTGACCGCCTTCACCATGTTCGGCGGGGTGGAGATCGACCTGAGCGACGCCGTGTTCGAGTCCCCCGAGGTGGAGATCACCGTGACGGCGATCTTCGGCGGGGTCGAGGTCCGGGTGCCGGAGAACGTCAGCCTGCACGGCTCCGGGGTCGGCATCTTCGGCGGGTTCGACGTCCGCGAGCAGACCGCCGCGGACCCGTACGCTCCGGTCGTGCGGGTCAAGGGCGTTGCCCTGTTCGGCGGTTGCAACGCCAAGCCGCGCCGGGGCAAGAAGCTCAAGGAGTGGGTGCGCAAGCAACTCGGCGCCGACTGACTTGAATTGGCCTGTCGAGTGCCCGGCCGGGGATCAACTCCCGGCCGGGCACTCGGCGTTGCGGCGGGTGCACTCCGTAGTCGATTGCGTGCAGTGTGCATGAATCCCGGCGGGGCGGGGTAGGTCATTCCGCACATCGCTTCTTGTACGGCTGCGCACCGGAGGCGGCCAAGCGGCCGGTCCGGAGGGTTGGACCAGCGGGGGCTCGCAGCCGGGCAGCGGAGCGAGGTTCCCCGTGTCCGAGAGCCTCGTCAGGAGTACGGCCGTGCTGCATCCGATCGAGTCCCGCCCCACCTCGCCAGTCGTCGCCGCCCACATGCTGGAGCGTCGTTCGGCCGTCCGCCCGCAGCCGCAGCCCCCGGGCGGCCCGGCGGGCACCGCTGCGGGCACCGCCGCCGGCGAGGACAGCCCCTGGCACACCGGTGCGGCCTGTCGGCGGGACGAGGTGGGGCTGTTCTTCGCGCCCTCGAAGGAGCCGACGGCGGCCCGGCTGTCGCGCGAGGAGCAGGCCAAGCAGGTGTGCGCCCGCTGCCCGGTGCTGCTGGAGTGCCGCGAGCACGCGCTGGCGCAACCGGAGCCGTACGGGGTCTGGGGCGGGCTGACGGCCGCCGAGCGGCGGGTGGTGCTGGCCCGGCGCCGCCGTCGGGACGCGGAGCTGCGCGAGGCCGCCCGGGTGACCACGGCCCGGAGCCGGATAGCCGGTTGACAGCGGGCCGGAGACGGGAGCCGGGAGGCGGATCCCCCGAAAGGCGGTCGGAAACGCGGCGCGGCCCCGGCGGAGGGGGATTCCGCCGAGGCCGCGCCCGAACGTCCTGTCTTCGAGGCCGTTTCGCGTGGGTCAGTTGGCGCGGTCGAAGTCGATCGCGCTGTAGGCCCGCAGCTTCGCCAGCTTGTGGACGGAGTTGATCTCGCGGATCGTGCCGCTCTTGGAGCGCATCACCAGCGAGCTGGTGGTGGCGGTCTCCGAGCGGTAGTGCACGCCGCGCAGCAGCTCGCCGTCGGTGATGCCGGTGGCGACGAAGAACACGTTCTCGCCGCTGACCAGGTCGTTGGTGGTGAGCACCCGGTCCAGGTCGTGCCCGGCGTCCAGGGCCTTCTGCCGCTCGGCGTCGTCCTTGGGCCACAGCCGGCCCTGGATCACGCCGCCCATGCACTTCATCGCGCAGGCCGCGATGATGCCCTCCGGGGTGCCGCCGACGCCCATCAGCAGGTCGACGCCGGTGCCCTCGCGGGCGGCCATGATGGCGCCGGCCACGTCGCCGTCGGAGATGAACTTGATCCGGGCGCCCGCCTCGCGGATCTCCCGGACCAGGCCGTCGTGGCGCGGGCGGTCGAGCACGACCACGGTGACGTCCTCGACGGCGCTGCCCTTGGCCTTGGCGACCCGGCGGATGTTGACGGCCGCCGGGGCGGTGATGTCGACGAACTCGGCGGCCTCGGGGCCGGCCACCAGCTTGTCCATGTAGAACACGGCGCTGGGGTCGAACATGGTGCCGCGGTCGGCGACGGCCAGCACGGCCACCGCGTTGTTCATGCCCTTGGCGGTCAGCGTGGTGCCGTCCACCGGGTCGACCGCGACGTCGCACTCGGCGCCGGTGCCGTCGCCGATCCGCTCGCCGTTGTAGAGCATCGGGGCTTCGTCCTTCTCGCCCTCGCCGATGACGACCACGCCGTTCATCGAGACGGTCGAGACGAGGGTGCGCATCGCCTTCACGGCGGCACCGTCCGCGCCGTTCTTGTCGCCGCGGCCGACCCATCGGCCGGCGGCCATGGCGGCCGCCTCGGTGACCCGGACGAGTTCGAGCGCGAGGTTCCGGTCGGGAGCCTCGGGCGCGACCTCCAGGGCACGGGGGAGGTGGTGCGGGTACTGCGTGGTCATCGTCGTTACCTCTCTGTACGCGACGGCCAGTGAGCGCCCGACTACTGCCTGGTCGAACGCCGTGGTGAGGGTCCTGCGATCGTATCTGCCCACGAGATGACTGTCTGTGGCGCGGGTCGCCACCCCGTGGCGAAAAGCACCGGTTCGCCCGGCTTCACCCGTACGTGGACACCCCGGGTGGCCCCGCCCGGATGTGGATGAGTCACCATGTGGGGGTGGCTGCAGAGAGCAAGGGTATGAGAGGTCGGCAGACCGTACGGGACATGGTCCTGTCGATGCTGGCGGTCGGTTTCGTCGTCTGGATCGGGTACCTGTTCCTCCCGCACGACGCCAACAGCGACCCGGTGCACGTGGTCGAGTACAGGGCGGCCGCGGCCAGCGCCAAGCGCGCCGCGCCCTATCCGCTGCTCTCCCCGGAGGGGCTGTCCGACAAGTGGCGGGCCACCTCGGTCAGCTACACCCCGGCCGACCTGAACTCCGGCAAGGGCAACGCCTGGCACCTGGGCTTCGTGACGCCCTCCGGCCAGTACGCGGCCGTCGAGCAGGCCGACGTGCCGCGCGACAAGCTGCTGGCCGACAAGGTCGCGGACGGCCAGCCGGACGGCACCTCGGACGCCGCCGGGCACGCCTGGGACCGGGTGCAGGGCGAGAAGGGCCGCGCGCTGGCCGCGCAGACCGGCTCGGCGACCACCTTGATCACCGGCACCGCCTCCTACGAGGAGCTGGCCGAGCTGGCCCAGGCGCTCAAGTAGCGCCAGGGCTCCACGGGCACGCGGAAGGGCCCGCACCGGACGAACCGGTGCGGGCCCTTCGCCGTTCCGTCGCGGATCAGACGGTGGTGACGACCTCGTCGTAGGCCAGGCGCGGGGAGCGCGGGAACCAGGCGTCCTCGGCCGGCTTGCCGATGTTGACCACGGCCAGCACCGAGTGCTCGCCGTCGCCGAAGAACTCCTTGTTGAGGCCCGCGGCGTCGTAGCCGGTCATCGGGCCGGCGGCCAGGCCGGCGGCGCGCACGCCGATGATGAAGTAGGCGGCCTGCAGGGCGCCGTTCAGCGTGGCGGACTGCTCACGGACGGAGCGCTCCGAGAAGAACATGTCCTTGGCCTGCGGGAAGTGCGGGAGCTGGGTCGGCAGCTCCTCGTGGAACTCGTTGTCCGCGGCCAGGATGGCGACCAGCGGCGCGGTGGAGGTCTTGGCCTTGTTGCCGTCCGCCATGTGCTGGACGAGGCGCTCGCGGGCCTCGGCGGAGCGGACCAGGACGACGCGCAGCGGCTGCTGGTTGAAGGCGGTCGGGCCGTACTTGACCAGGTCGTAGATGGCCTGGACCTGCTCCTCGGTGACCGGCTCGTCGGTGAAGGTGTTCGCGGTGCGGGCCTCGCGGAACAGCAGGTCCTGAGCGGCGGCGTCGAGTACCAGGGCGTCGGTGGTCATGCTTCTGCACCTCATGCGGGAGGGGGTTCGTCGGTGTGACCGGCGTGGCCGATCACTTCCTCCAACATAGGTGAAGTTTCAACGATTCCCCAAGGGGCTGTGACCCGCGTCACTCCCCGGTCGGGGTTCCGCCCTCCTCGGCGGCCAGCGCGGCGTCCAGTCGGGCCCGGGCGCCGTCCAGCCAGCGCTGGCAGACCTTCGCCAGCTGCTCGCCGCGCTCCCACAGGGCCAGCGACTCCTCCAGGGAGGTGCCGCCGTTCTCCAGCTGCCGGACCACGTCCAGCAGCGCGTCCCGGGCGTGCTCGTAGCCCAGCGCGTCGTCCGGGGTCGGCGCCGCCGCGTTCTGCTGCTCCTGCTGCTCTGCCATGCGTGCCAGCGTAGGGGTTGGCGCCGACAGGGACGGCTCCGGCGGGGCGGAAACCCGGGTGCGCCCGGTCGACCCGCGGCGCCGGCCTCCGCCGCACGATCCAGGTACGACCCGCCGTCCCGGCCGACGCGCCCGCGCCGTCCCGGCAGCGCTCGTCCTGGCCCCGAGCCTGGTCCTAGTTCCGAGCCTCGGTCTCGGTCTCGGTCACCGTGACGTCGAAGCCGCCGCCCGCCACCCGGGCGTGCAACCCCTCCCCGGCCGCGACCTGCGCCGGGTCCGTCACCACCGTGCCGTCCGCCCGCTGCAGCACCGCGTAGCCGCGCTCCAGGGTGGCCGCCGGGGACAGCGCGACCACCCGGGCCAGGGTGTGCCCGAGGTCGCTCTGCGCGTGGTCCAGCCGGTGCCGCAGGGTGCGCCGGGCCCGCTCCAGCAGGCCGTCCACCTCCTGGCCGCGCCCGTCCAGCATCCGGTGCGGGGCGGCCAGCGACGGGCGGCTGCGCAGCCCGTCCAGCCCGTGCTGCTCGCGCTCGACCCGGGCCAGCACGTGCCGACGGGCCCGGTCGCGCAGCTGGCGGACCTTGGCCAGCTCCTCGCCGACGTCCGGGACCACCCGTTTGGCGGCATCGGTCGGAGTGGAGGCGCGCAGGTCCGCGACGAAGTCCAGCAGCGGCTGGTCCGGCTCGTGCCCGATCGCGCTGACCACCGGTGTACGGGCGGCCGCCACCAGCCGCACCAGCCCCTCGTCCGAGAACGGCAGCAGGTCCTCCACGCTGCCGCCGCCCCGGGCCACGATGATCACGTCCACCTCGGGGTGCTCGTCCAGCTCCCGGACGGCCGCGCTCACCCGCTCCACCGCGCTGACCCCCTGCACCGGGACGTTGCGCACCTCGAAGCGCACGGCCGGCCAGCGCCGCCGGGCGTTCTCCAGCACGTCCCGCTCGGCCGCCGAGTCGCGCCCGGTGACCAGTCCGACGCACTGCGGCAGGAACGGCAGCGGGCGCTTGCGCTCGGGTGCGAACAGGCCCTCCCCGGCCAGCTGCCGCTTCAGTTGCTCTAGTCGGGCCAGCAGCTCGCCCAGGCCCACCGGCCGGATCTCCGAGGCCCGCATCGACAGCTGCCCGCGCGCCGCGTACCACTCCGGCTTGGCGTGCACGACGACCCGCGCGCCCTCCTGCACCACGTCCGCGACCTGGTCGAAGACCGAGCGGAAGCAGGTCACCGTGAGCGAGACGTCGGCCTGCGGGTCGCGCAGGGTCAGGAACACCACGCCCGCCCCGGGCCGACGGCTGAGCTGGGTGATCTGCCCCTCGACCCACACCGCGCCGAGCCGGTCGATCCAGCCGCCGATCAGCGCGGAGACCTTGCCGACCGGGAGCGGGGCTTCGGGGGAGCTGGTGTTGGCCATGCGTACGAGGCTAGCGGCGCGCGCCGACAGCTCGGGCGCTAACGGTGCCCGCCGGCGCCCGAAGCGGTACTGCCCTGCACCCCGAGCACCACCAGCCCGGCCGCCAGCCAGGCCAGCCCGACGAGCTGCGCCGTCGTCGAGGCCTCGCGGACCACCGCCGCGATCACCGCGATCCCCAGCGCCGGGACGACCAGGTGCCGCAGCCGGTCCCGCGAGCCGTGCCGGACGGTGTACCAGCCGACCACCGAGGCGTGCAGCAGCGCGAAGGCGGTCAGCGCGCCCACGTTCACCACCGAGGTCAGCTGGTCCAGCCCGTCGTCCCGGTTGGCCGCCCAGACCGCCGCCGCCATGGCGATGGCCGCGGCCGCCAGCAGTGCCCGGCGCGGCACCGCGCTGCCCGGGTCGACCGAGCCGAGCACCCGCGGCAGCCGCCCGTCCCGGCCCATCGCGAAGACCAGCCGCCCGGCCGCGGCCTGGCCGGCCAGCGCCGCGAAGGCCGCGCCGATCGCCTTGCCGGCCGCCACCAGCACGTGCAGCCAGTGCCCGATGCCGCTCTCCACGGTGTCGTAGAAGGCCGAGCCCCGCGCGGCCGGGTCGGCAGCCAGCTGCTGCGGGGTCATCGGCTCCAGCATCGCCATCCACCCGGCGATGAACCGTTCCTGTGGACTGATCGGGAGTGACTTCCGATCAGCCGCACGCCCCGAACGGTCTTGGGCGCACTGGTCCCCGGCGTACTCAACCCCGCTGGGCGACACGCATCCCGTGCGTGGTCCGTCCCGGGAGGCCGGTTCCCTCACGATCTGGCCACATGGGTTCGGTCAGAGGCGACGGGGAGGTCCCAGACCATCTCACTGGTGGCAAGGGAGCCCCGCACGCTGGCACCCGAACCCGGCGTCCCAGATCGCCCAACAGACGCTACGCGACGACACCGCCACCATGCGGGCCGCCAACCAGATGTCACTCAAACGAGCTAACGCAAACCCCTGCGCACTTCAGCACGAGCAGCCCAGAACCCCGGTCCTTCGCCCAGCCCGGCCCGGGCGTAGGCGAACACCGAGCCGGTCTGCGGCACGGCGCGCACCATCTGGGCGTACGAGAAAGCGGTGAGGCCCATCGCCACCGTGGCCACCAGGTAGACCGAGGCGACGGCGCCGTGGCTCCTGGCGTCCAGCACGCCGAACACGCCGACCGGGGCCATCGGGGCGATGAACAGCAGTCCGTAGACCATCAGATCGCGGACGCCCAGACTGCGGCGCAGGCCGCTCGGTGTCGCCTGCTCGCTCACAGCGCTCATAGACCCCACATTTGAGCATTTCTGATCGGATCTGACCGGAAACCGCCCGCCGTCGGCGCGGCTGCCCGCCGGGGACAGTGCGACTCGCGGTCGCCCGTACGATGGAGCCATGTCCAACACCGCGCAGCGCCGTGTCCTGCTCGCCGCCCCCCGGGGCTACTGCGCGGGTGTCGACCGCGCCGTGATCGCCGTGGAGAAGGCCCTGGAGCAGTACGGGGCGCCCATCTACGTCCGCAAGCAGATCGTCCACAACAAGTACGTGGTGCAGACCCTGGAGAAGAAGGGCGCGATCTTCGTCGACGAGACGGAGGAGGTGCCCGAGGGCTCGATCGTCGTCTTCTCGGCGCACGGCGTCGCCCCGTCCGTCCACGACGAGGCGCGGGCCGGCAAGCTGGCCACCATCGACGCCACCTGCCCCCTGGTCACCAAGGTGCACAAGGAGGCCGTCCGCTTCGCCGACGAGGGCTTCGACATCCTGCTGGTGGGTCACGAGGGCCACGAGGAGGTCATCGGCACCATGGGCGAGGCCCCGGACCGGATCCACCTGGTGGACGGTGCCGAGGACGTCGCCAACGTCCAGGTGCGGGACGAGTCCAAGATCGTCTGGCTGTCCCAGACCACCCTGTCGGTGGACGAGACCATGGCCACCGTCGGCGAGCTGAAGAAGCGCTTCCCGGCGCTGGTCAGCCCGCCCAGCGACGACATCTGCTACGCGACCCAGAACCGCCAGGTCGCGGTCAAGCAGCTGGCCCCCGAGACCGACCTGCTGATCGTGGTCGGCTCCAAGAACTCCTCCAACTCGGTCCGCCTGGTCGAGGTCGGCCTGGAGTACGGCGCCAAGGCCGCCCACCTGGTGGACTTCGCCGAGGAGATCCAGGAGTCCTGGCTGGAGGGCGTCACCACGGTCGGCCTGACCAGCGGCGCCTCGGTGCCGGAGATCCTGGTGGACGGCGTGCTGGAGTTCCTGGCCGCGCGCGGTTACGACACGGTCGAGACGGTCAAGACCGCCGAGGAGCACCTGACCTTCTCGCTGCCCAAGGAACTGCGCCGCGACCTGCGCGCCGAGGCGGCGGGCAAGCTGTAGACCGTTGTGGAGAACCCGGCGCCCCGGTGGGGTGCCGGGTTTTTCGCTGTGCGTCGCCGCCGGGGCTCTCGTAGCTTTGTGCACAGGCTGTGGACAAGCCGGTCCGCGGCCGAACGGCGGAGGGCGGAGCGATGACGGCGGTATTCGGCGTGGACATCGGCGGTTCGGGCATCAAGGGAGCCCCGGTCGACCTCGCCCGGGGAGTGCTCGCCCAGGAGCGCCACAAGGTGCTCACCCCGCATCCGTCCGAGCCCGAGGCTGTGGTCGCCGCCGTGTGCGAGGTGGTCCGGCACTTCGACCACCAGGGGCCGGTCGGGCTGACCTTCCCCGGCGTGGTGGTCGGCGGCCGTACCAGGACCGCCGCCAACGTGGACAAGGGCTGGGTCGGCCTGGACGCCGCGGGCCTGTTCCGCGAGGCACTGGACCTGCCGGCGACCGTCCTCAACGACGCGGACGCGGCCGGCCTGGCGGAGTTCACCCACGGTGCCGGGCGTGGCGAGTCGGGCGTGGTGCTGGTGCTCACCTTCGGCACCGGCATAGGCAGCGCGCTCTTCGTGGACGGCACGCTGGTGCCCAACACCGAGCTGGGCCACCTGGAGCTGCGCGGCAAGGACGCCGAGCGTCGGGCCTCCTCGGCCGCCAAGGAGCGGCACGGGCTGGACTGGGAGCAGTGGGCCGGGCGGGTCAACGAGTACCTGGACCTGGTGGAGATGCTGTTCTCGCCGCAGCTGATCGTGATCGGCGGCGGGGTGAGCCGCAAGCACGAGAAGTTCCTGCCGCTGCTGAAGGACCGCGAGGCGAGGGTGGTGCCGGCGGAACTGCGCAACGACGCGGGCATCGTCGGGGCCGCCATGGCGGCGGCCCGGGCGGCGGGCTGAGGGCCTGCCGGTGCCGGGCTCCGACGGGGGGTGGAGCTCAGCGGGAGCGGTGGATCCGGCGCTGGGCGACGAAACGGGCGAGCACGATCAGCGTGGCCAGGCCGGTGCCGGAGAACAGCCAGCCGGCCCGCAGCGCCAGCCCGGTCGCCAGCGCCACCACCTGGGCGGTCACGCCCGAGGAGCTGACCGGCGCGAGCACCAGCAGCGCCAGGGCGAAGGCGATCGGCCCGCTGATCGGCGCGGCCAGCAGGTCGGCGTACCGGACCCGGACGGCCAGCTGGAAGCAGACCACCAGGTAGCCGAGGCCGAACAGCCAGCCGAGGCCGTCGAAGAGCAGCCGGTCCACGCCCGCCACCGCGAGCGTCGCCAGCACGGCGACCACGCCGGTGCCGATGGCGGTCAGTCGGGTCGGCCGGCCGGTGCGGCGGCGCCCGTACACCCGCAGTCGGCGCCCGGGGGACGGGCGCGCCGCGGTGGGCCGGCCGGCCACCGGACGCAGCCGGGCAGGGGGAGTCTCGGGGGCGGCAGGGGCTCGGGTGCTCTCGGGCGCCCGGCCGGGACCGGGGACGGCGGCCGCGGCCGCGCCGTTCGGCGGACGGCGTCTGGGCCCTGGCGGCTGGGTACGGGTGCTCTGCTCCACCCGCCCAACGTACGGTCCGATCATCGCCACACTGTGTAATGGACCGTTCAGGTCTTGTCCCGTGTCTCCGGATGGAGTAGTCCTGTGATCGTCGTTCAGTGACCCGACCGGCTCGGACGGGTCGACGAACCAAGATCATCGGATCACCGTACGGGGGGCCTCGTGGCCACGGACTTCACCTTCGAACGCCTCGACCACTTCCAGCTCGACATCCCGGCCGGCGCCGAGGACGCCTGCCGGACCTTCTGGTCCGGCGTGCTCGGCATGACGGAGCTGGAGAAGCCGCCGGTGCTGGCGGCCCGCGGCGGCTGCTGGTTCCGTGGCGGCGGGGTCGAGGTGCACCTCGGCGTGGCCCCGGACTTCCGGCCGTCCGTGAAGGGACACCCGGGCATCCTGGTGCGCTCGCTGGACGCCCTGGCCGAGCGGCTCACCGCGCACGGCCACGAGGTGGTCTGGGACGACAACCTGCCCGGCCACCGGCGCTTCTACGCGGCCGACCAGCTGGGCAACCGGCTGGAGTTCCTGGAGCCACGACCGGCGGCGACCGAGGCGTAGGGCAGCGCAGACGCTGCCCGTAGACTTGGGGGTCGGCCCGTACGGTGCCGACCCAACTCCTCCAAGCCCACGGGACTGCGCTTCATGTCGCTCACGATCGGAATCGTCGGCCTGCCGAACGTCGGCAAGTCGACCCTGTTCAACGCCCTGACCAAGAACGACGTGCTGGCGGCCAACTACCCGTTCGCCACCATCGAGCCGAACGTCGGCGTCGTCGGCGTCCCCGACCAGCGGCTGGCCAAGCTCGCCGAGATCTTCGGCTCCCAGCGCATCCTCCCGGCCACCGTCGACTTCGTGGACATCGCGGGCATCGTGCGCGGCGCCAGCGAGGGCGAGGGCCTGGGCAACAAGTTCCTCGCCAACATCCGCGAGTCGGACGCGATCTGCCAGGTCGTGCGCGCCTTCACCGACCCGGACGTGGTGCACGTGGACGGCAAGGTGTCACCCAAGGACGACATCGAGACCATCCACACCGAGCTGATCCTGGCCGACCTCCAGACCATCGAGAAGGTCCTGCCGCGCCTGCAGAAGGAGGCGCGCCTCAAGAAGGACACCGCCCCCGTGCTGGCCGCCGCCGAGGCCGCGCAGGCGATCCTGGAGACCGGCAAGACCCTCTTCGAGGCCGGCTTCGACACCGCCCCGATCCGCGACCTGCACCTGCTGACCGCCAAGCCCTTCCTCTACGTCTTCAACGTGGACGAGGCCGAGCTGGCCGACGAGGACTTCAAGAACGCCCAGCGCGAGTTGGTCGCCCCCGCCGAGGCGATCTTCCTCAACGCCAAGATCGAGTCCGAGCTGATCGAGCTGGACGACGCCGAGGCCCTCGAACTCCTCCAGTCCATGGGCCAGGACGAGCCCGGCCTCGCCACCCTCGCGCGCGTCGGCTTCAACACCCTCGGCCTGCAGACCTACCTGACGGCCGGCCCCAAGGAAACCCGCGCCTGGACCATCAAGAAGGGCGCCACCGCCCCCGAGGCCGCCGGAGTCATCCACACCGACTTCCAGAAGGGCTTCATCAAGGCCGAGGTGATCTCCTTCGACGACCTGGTCGAGACCGGTTCCATCGCCGAGGCCCGCGCCAAGGGCAAGGCCCGCATCGAGGGCAAGGAATACGTCATGCACGACGGCGACGTCGTGGAGTTCCGCTTCAACGTGTGACAAGTAGCTTCATTGTCAGTAGTTGGCGTTGAACTCCTTGCCGCCTCGGACGGCGGCAAGCTAGCACGATGCTGACGGACTGGACAAGACAAGGAGCCCCTGGGCCTGATGCCTGGGGGCTCCTTCTCGTGCAGCAACTTCCTTGTTTCATAGTCACGTTGGGCCATTTGAAGGCCCACGACGAAGCCATCAAAGGCTTGTCCGGCCCCGCGCCCAAGCAACCTGCCCGCCCGGCCGTAGCCGGGCGCAACAGAGTCGGCCTGGCCGACATACGCGTCATAGACCGGTGGGTCACACGTCGCCGAACTCCCCGGCCTTCACGCCCGCCACGAAGGCCGCGAAGCCGTCGGGGGAGAAGGCTAGAGCGGGGCCCTGGGGGTCCTTCGAGTCACGGACGGGGACAACGCCGGGGATGTTGGCGGCCACTTCTACGCAGGCGCCGCCGTTGTTGCTGTAGCTGGACTTGAACCATGTGGGTTCGGTCACTGGATTTCCTCTCGCACCTTGCTGATCAGCGCCACAGATGCGGCCTGCGATAGCGCCTCTACCTGTAGATGATGGTAGGCCGTGAGCAGGGGCCGCACCGCTTCGGGATCACGCTCATACGAGCCTTGCTGGGCAGACTCCGAGTAGGCAGTAACCGAGTGATCCGGGAGCCCCAGAAGGTAGACCGGCAGATCGAGACTGCGGATCGCGCCCATGGAGTACGGCGCCACTTGAACCGTTACGTGGGGGAGTGCCGCGACGGACATTAGATGCTCAAGCTGGGCACCCATCGTGGCAGGGGTGCCAATGGGGCGCCGGACGCAGCTCTCATCCAAGATCGCAAACAGCCGGGGCGGCGGGGTGCGGGTGAACAGCCGCTGACGGCTCGCCAGGATCCTCAAACGTTCGTCGGCCTGCGTCTGGGCAATCGCGCCCCGATTCAGCGCGGCGGCAGCAAGTTCCGCCGCGTACTCCGGCGTCTGGAGCAAGCCAGGGATGATGCCGACTTCAAAGCACCTGATCTCAACGGCCTTGGCCTCTTCCACGACATACTGACCGAAGCCTTGCAGCAGCGAGCTTGCCCGCACGTCTAGGAACAGGTTTGCGAACTTGGTTCCCGTGCCGAACGTACGATCAACTTGTCGCGCAAAGCGCAAAGTTGGCGGCTTCCGGCCGGTTTCCACGGATGAGATATGCCCCGGCGAGTACCCGGTGCGCGCGGCTACCTGGTCCTGCGTCAGTCCCAACTCTTCGCGCTGGCTTCGGAGTTGGGCGCCGAAGGAAGCTTGCGGTGAGCTATCCGGCGTGAGCGGCTTGATGTTCAAGTGGCCCCCTTTCTTTCCGATTCGCAAGGTTGAAGGCTCTTTGAGCGTAGAGGACAGTGTGTCTCCCTGGTAGCGAAACCGTTACGGAGAGGAGCGGCAGCCATGCCCACGCCCAGACCGGATCCGAAGCGGCCCCCCAGCAAGCGGGCGAGCGCGGCCCTCATCGCCGCCTGTCGCGCCGACTACCGGCAGAGCCAGGACGAAGCCGCCCGGAAGCCGTCGGAGCCGTTCAAGTACGCGCCGCTGGATTGGGAGGCGCCCCGTGACGCAGCCTGACTGCGCCGTCTGCGAGGCGTTCCGCCGGATCATGCGGGCGGAGCTGACGAAGAGGTACCCCGAACTGCGCCGCCCCGCCGTGGCACGGGAGATTCAGGCGCTTCGTGTGCAGCACCGGCAGGCGTGTAAGGCGGTGGCCCGTGTCTCTGCCTGACAAGCCGTCCTCGCCGACGCGCGACGAAGTCCGGTTCCACCGCAGGCAGTCCGAAGATGCGGCGGACGCCCTTGAGGCGGCACTGAGGGCCGCCAGGATGCCCGTCCCGCCCAGCCTGAGTGCGGCTTACGGGGTCATCGACGCGGGACACGGTCCCCGGCTATTTCTGGGCACCCTGAGCCTGTTCGAGGCACAACGGTGGATCGAGGAACTCCACCTGCACGCACGGGCGTGCGGATACGTGATGGACGACGAGTCGCGCAGCTTGACGGCCCAGGTGCTGGCCAGGTTCCGGGCCCCCGCGATCTCCGGGGACGGCGTGCACGTCGTGCGCAAGGAGCTCGAATGAGTACGCCGGAGCACCTGCCCGCCCACAGCGGGGCCGAGAAGGCTCCGGAGGCTGCCGACGACACCCCGATTGGGAAACCGGCCCCCGCAGCGCCGGAGAACTCGCAGACGGCCGCCTAGCGGCCCCACGGACCCCCGCCCCGGCCACGTGGCATGGCAACGATCCTGGCGGGGCGGGTCCCGCAAGTGCACGACGGCGCGCGGAAGTTCCTCGCGCTGGCTCAAACGAAGGGAACGGCAAATGACCAAGCGTCCCGACTTCGAGTTCGTCGCCATGGCGGCCTGCCAGAACACCGTCCGCAAGGCGTGCCCCGAGGTGGCCCTCAACGTGCCCGGCATCGTCGCCTTGCGCGACAGCGAGCGGCCCGGTGAGGTGGTCACCATGACCCGCGAGGCGTGGGCGGAGTTCACTAGCGCCATCAAGGGTGGGGAGTTCGACCTGAGCGCGTAGGAGAGCCGTGGACTGTCCGCTGTGTGATCAGCCCATCGCGTTCGACCCGGAGGTTGGCGAAGGCTTCTGCTTCCGGTGCAACGAGTGGGTGACCCGCTATCCGGACCAGCCGGAGCCATACCGGTACACGGCGAAGGGCCGACCCTACCGGCCACGGAAGCACCGGCCGGACACCGGGCCCAGCGATCACGGCGGACAGTCCACACCCGTGTGACTCAAGATCGCCCCCGTCCGTGCATTGCCTCAGTGGTGCACGGGCGAGGGCTTCGCTGTCCCCGAATTCCTGACGGGTAGACAGATCAACAACGGCGGGCTTAACGTTCGATCCACAACAAAACAAGAGACCCCGGCGGGTGCTGGTAACACCCCCGGGGCATGGCCGGAGCTTTCGAGGAGCTACGACATGACCCACTTTAGCGCCTGGGCGTTTGCCTGGGCTATCTGCCTCATCCTGGCCGGGGCACTGGCCTGGGCCATCACATGTGCGCCCGAGCGCCCCCGTGGGCGCCACCGCGCCGAAAGCCTCCCTCCAATTGCCGTGGAGATTCGGGCACTTCAGCCCGGATCGTGGAAGGGGTGGCCCACTCCGCCTCACGTGGTTGAGCGAAACCGCCCGCTGGCTGGCGAGGATCACGAGCTTGTTCGCGGCCATGTCCGCCACCTGGTCCAGGAGCAACAGCCGGAGCGACAGCCGGAAGACTGCCGGACCGCTCTACCCCGCCCGGCCACCGTCCGGGTAGTGCCCCTGTGGGTGGCCCGTTGGGAGGAGCAGCAGCAGGCGGAGCGCCGTCGGGCGCTTGAAGCCGCGTCGGCTGGACTGCCGGATACCGGCTACACCTACCCGGGCGCTCATTTGCTCGCCGGGTAGGTCACCCATCCATCCGAGAGGCCCTGCGAGGGCCTGAAACGACGAGAAGGCCCCCGCGTGAGCGGGGGCCTTTTTGTGCCCGCCAGAGGGGCGCGCAGAGCTTCTATCAGGTGCCGTTGACGGCCTTGGTGAGGATTCGGACGGCGCGCGTGTCGGCCACGCCGACACCGGCCCATCGGGACGTAACACGGGCTCCAAGCCGGTCCGTATCGAAGAAGAACTCGAACGAGTATTGCAGCTCAATCTGTCGGCGAAGACCGGTGTATACCTGGTTTCCATCCATGATTATTATGGTGCCCGCCGGAAGATGCGGAGCAGGGATTAGATCAGCGCCCCAAACCTGCTGAGGGCCATCCGTGCCGGCAAACGGAGACGAGAAATAGAGACCGGCAGTATTAGCCTTAAGCTTGCGAATAACGTTATAGGTGGCTGGGTCGGTGTGAATCTCGGTGACCTTACCGCCGTAAGCCTCAATCTGTGCCATCTCGTCAGCCAGGTTATCCAGCGTGACAGCCGCCGTTAGCGCGGTACTGGTCAGGCCAGGGACCTTGAGAATGCCCATGGGCTGATTAGTGCCTGTGCCGTTGTAGAACAGGCTGTCCACGGTGGCGGCAACATTGCGCATCATGGCCTCGGATACGGCCTTGCGCACGTCTACGGCTGCGTCCTCAAGCACCTCGGACGTGATGGCCGCAAGCTGAGCCACCTTGTAGGAGGCGAACCCTGCGTCTCCAAAGCTGAGATCAGAAACAGGAATCTGTGCGCCCTCGGGCACCACAGACGAGGAGCCATCACCCGAAATAACCGGCACGTGCATGAAGCCTTCATTCATGGGCAGCAAGTTAATCTTGCCCTTAAGGAATGTGGCCTTCTGTCGCATCGAAACCACAAAGTCCTGAAAGACACCGGGCGGGACAGCAGCACCGGCGGACGCCGGAAGCGTCGAAATGCTGCGGTACTCGGCTTCGCTGGGCAGCATGAAGCCCTTTCCGGTGGCCCAACCGCGCTCCTCGGCCTCATACGGGCCCGTGTTGCCATCCTTGAAGAGTGCCGCGAGCGGGTTGCCCAATCGGCGGTTCTCCGCCTCCATCTCGGCCTTAGCCGTATAGTCCTTAACCTCCTCACCCTTCTCGTCAATGACGGCCTTAAGGGCCTCAAGCTTGGCGCGCTTCTCCGAAGCGCTCAGGGACGTATCCGCGTCAACGCTCTTGTACTCCTTGAAGAGCCGCTGTCGCGCCTCAAGCGACCTCTTAGCCAGATCAATAAAACTCAATGCTTAACCTCGTTTCGAAATAGGGGATGCCAAGTCGCCGGCATGGGGATAAAGGAATAGCCGTTTAGGCTTAGCTCGCTGCGTGAGTCTTAAAGCTCTTGGCATCATCGGCGGCATGAACGAGAACGGCCCAAATACCCGCCCAAGCATGCTCAAGAGATCCTGGGGCCGAGTCGCAGACCTCGTTGAACTTCATAAGGGCCTGATAGTGAATCTCCTTGATCTGGGCTACAGGCAGGCCCACAAGGGCGTACGTAAGGTCATCCATGATGGCTATCCGTTCTGTGAGTAGGTACGAGAAAGGGCAGGCCGCTTGCCGGGCGACCTGCCCTGAATGTGGAGTGAGTGTCTTTCATCGAGCCAGCGAAGGGAACCGGTCTCACTCATTAGGTTTCCGGCGACACGACTTCAGCACTCGTGCCACGGGCGATCCGAACCGATCACCCGCAGGTGCCTGCGAGTCGTACGGCCCTCATATGGGCCAGCCTTAAGGCCCGAGAAGCGCAATCGCTCCGGAAGGCTTTCCGGCCGGTAGGCGGGCGGCTCTGCCTCCACCTGAAAGCCGCTCTCAAGCGTCTCAATAAGCCCGGCCACAGAGGCCACAGAAGCCCGCGTAGGGCGCCGAGGAAGAGGCCCGTAGGGAATTCGATGCTGAGAGCACGCAGCACGTTCCTGCGGGCTGCGAGAGCGCTGCACACGCCTTTGGCCGGTCCGGCCTGCCCGGCGGCAAGCCTCTCCGCAGTAGGCCGACGGGCGACCACGGGTCAGCAGGTGGCACCACTGTGCCCCGCATACTCGGCACTCGAAAACCTCACCCATAATTCCCTTAGCCAAATGCTCTCCAATCATTGACAGGCGCCCCGGAGGCGCTAGACTGCGCTGGATAAGTTAATCCCCCGGCGGCAGCCGCATAACGATGCAAAGCCAGCCTGCATAACCGACGAATGAATATGCGGAGCATGCATCGCGAGATGAATAAAAATCCGGAAGGGCCCCCGAGGCCCATTTTTCTTTTTTCCGCACGCATCACGCGGGGGGAAGGAACGGGGGGGTTCCTAAGGAACGGTTGGACTTTTCGACCCCCTATTACCCCAAAATGGACATCAGGGACGCATATTTATGCGCCAGGATATGCCGCATGAGTATGCGGATTTATGCATTGACGATCGGCGTCGGGTCGATCGGATTGGTGTCGCGTGATGTCGCCAACAGGGCGACACTCTGAGTGCCGAGGCTGGGTCGCCGGAACGGCCAAGCCGAGCGCGCCCGCAGGCGCTGCTGTAAGCCAGCATGGCGGCGCTGGCCTGCTTTTCCCCTCTCGCCCGCCACTACGGGCGGTTCTACGGGCCTCGTAGGCCCGGTTTCATGGCGGGCACCGGTATGCCCGCAGCGAGTCAGTAGGCCGGTTGCGGGACCGGCATATATTCTTGGGGATAAGAAATCCTTTCTAGTTTCGCTGGCCTAGTTGGCCAGCGATAATTAACCATATGCGCGCAGGGAAGCGCGTTAATGATTTACGTGGCTGGCCTCTGATCGGCCAGCGCATTATGTGCCCCGGCCTTGAGAGCCGGGGTCGCCATTAAGTAACCCGTCGGGCGCATCAGCGCGCCCCTAATGAGGGCAGGCCCGGAAGCCTGCCCTATCTTGTCCTGACCCCGCTTCCTTTGCCCAGCGGGACCTATAAAGATAGAGAGGGCCGTGCCGTACGGCCCAGTGATAGAGCCACGGAGGTTCACGAGGAAGTGAAGTAACTTCACGGCGCGGTGAAATTTCCCTCCTCGCTCAGCTCATGGGAGCGCTTCACATTGATTCGGTGAATACGGCACGAGCTTGTACCTAGCCCGGCCTTCTGGGCCAAGTGATGCGATAGGACAAGGCACCTCGCCTTTGACTCTGGCGTTATTAGCCCAAGTTCCTTACATGTCGTTATGGCGTTGCTCACGGCCGAAGGTTTGACCGGCTCAACTGCTCCCGTCTCCTCATTTACCTTCGCTCCGAGACGTGCCCTTAGTTCCCCGGGTCCAAATTCGGCGTGGCCAATACGGTTAGCATCAGCAAGCGCGAGAAGCCAGACGCGGAGCCAAAACGGAGCAGAGATGTTCTCGTTGGCCATACGGTGCAGCTCGACCTGTGAAAGGGCAAGCCACGAGGTACCGGCAGGGAAGTGAAGCCCTCGGGTCAAGTATCTAGTCTCTCCTGTTTTCGGGAACAAAAAAGGTCCCGACACTACTCCGAAGAGTATGGGGACCTTAAGTGGATCATCGCCCATGGATGGCCAGCACGGGCATTCTGCGCCCCTGAAAGGGGAGCGGTGCAACACACTACACGCAGGCTCTCTGCGCCCGTGTGCGGGCATTCCACGGCCCGTCAGGAGGGCCGCGTACGGTCATCGGCCGGTGGTGTCACGGCCGGTCGGCTGCAACGAGAAGGACCGTACACATGACGTGTAGGAGGGTCAACAGATTTCCGGCGACAGCTCGCGATGTCCGGTTCACCCGGAATGCCTAAACTCTCAGTGCTTACGCCTAATGGATGCGTTACCGCCCCCATTTACATGAGTCATTATGGATATAGGGCCACATGAACATAAAAAGAGGCCCCGGAAAACCGGGGCCTCTTCTACGTTGTGGAGCCGCGCTATTACGGCCCGTCCGGGGCCGTCCCGTCCTCGCAACAGGCGAAAACCTGTCCCACGCCCGGCAGGACCGCAACCGGGCGCATCACGGGCGGCATGACCGCCCCACAGTGCACGCAGTCAAAGCCGTCTCGCTGGCCGTCCGTCAGCGTCTCGGGGGCCAGGAACATCACGACTGGTCCCCCGTCCCCGCCGTGCCGCCGAAACGGCCCATGACTGCCTCTATGTCCTGCGTCGTGGTCTGCACGTAGAAGCGGAGGCTGATCGATACGTCGTGGTGGCGCATCTGCCGTCGGAGGACTTCCGGATGTGCCCCGGCCTGAACGAGGTTGGTTCCAAAAGCGTGACGGAGTTGGTGGGGGTTCAGGCTCAGTCCGGCCTTCTTGCCCGCCCGGCGAATGCCGACGTAGACCGTGTTGTGAGACCGGTTGAAGTCGTGCGCTCGGTACTCCTCAGCGAACCAGTCCGGCACGATGACAGGCCCGGCCGTCTTCGGGACGGCCAAAGTTCCGTCAGGGAGCCGCTGACGGTCCACCGTGATCACGTTGCCCTTGCTGGGCTGAGTCGTGCAGCTCTCGCCCAGGCGTAGGCCCGCGTAGAGCATCGCCAGGGCCCACATGCGGTACGTGTTGCCCTCGAAAGCGTTGTGTATCTCCTCCACCGAGGGAAGGTCGTACTGCTTTTGTTGTGGACGAGGGCACGGCACCTTCAGCCCGAGGCAGGCCCGAAGGTTGATCGCGTGCTTCCGGCGCGTGCCAGGCGACAACACGCCGTTGAGGCGACTCATCAGGAAGGGCAACGTGACCTTCTCAAAGGGCACGTCTTCCAGCTCAAGGTTCCTAAGAGTCCCCAGGTACTCCCTGTGGGTCGTCTCCTTGATGGCCCTCTGGGCCAGTCGCTCCGTAGCGACTTCCAAGCACGTCTTGGCGTGCTCCGGCTGCGCCTCAGCGTGGCCGGTCGTGTCGTTGTTCCGCAGTTCCACTGCAACCCCAGACCGTCAGTCATGCACGACGGCGACGTCGTGGAGTTCCGCTTCAACGTCTGACCCGGCGACAGCTGACACCCCCGGAGGGGCCGACTCCCGTGAACGGAGTTCGGCCCCTCCGGCCTTGTGGGGGTGGTGGTTCCTCTAGGGTGGGGTCGGCCAACTGGGGGTCGTGGGAGAGGGGTTGGGTGTGGAGGTCGAGCTCGGGTTCGAGGTGGCGGAGGATGCCTCGGAGGGGGCGGAGGTCGAGGCGGCGCGGTCGTTGACCCGGTGGCTGCTGGCCGAGCCGGAGCTGCGGGGCATCGAGGTGCGGCCCGGAGCGGCGGATCCGGCGGCCGGGCGGATGGGGGAGGTGCTGGAGATCCTCAACGTGGTCCTGGCGAACGGGATCGCGCTGGGGAGCCTGGTGACCGCCGTCGCCACCTGGCGGGACTCGCGGCGCGGCGGGATGCGGGTGCGGATCGAGCGCGGCGGCACGTCGGTGGTGATCGAGGACGGGTCGGCGGACGAGGTGCGCCGGATCGTGGCGCAGCTGGAGCCGCCGACCGGAGCCGCCGAGCAGTCGTGACCGTGCTGGCGGACCCGGGCCGGTCGGCGGCCGTGCTCGTCGGGGTGCACGACTACGTCCACCTGGACGGACTGCCGGCCGTCGAGCAGAACCTGGAGGGGCTGCGCCGGGTGCTCACCGACCCCGACGTCTGGGGGCTGCCCGCCGAGGCCTGCGCGGTGATCGCCCAGCCCGCGAGCGTGCGGGAAGTGCTGGACACCGTACGGGAGAAGGCGCGCCAGGCCACCGACACCCTGCTGGTCTACTACGCCGGGCACGGCGTGACCGACGACTACTCGGAGGAGCTGTACCTCGCGCTGCCGGACACCGACCGCGAGCGTGAGTACACCGCGCTGCGGTTCGAGTCGCTGCGCCGTGCGCTGCTCGACTCGCAGTCCCGGGCGCAGCGCACGGTGGTGGTGCTGGACTGCTGCTACAGCGGCCGGGCGCTGGTCGGCTCGATGGGCGCGGGCAAGTCCCTCGCCGACCGGACGGCGGTGAACGGGACGGTGGTGCTCACCGCCTCGGCCGCCACCCGGCCCGCCCTCTCACCGCCCGGGGAGCCGTACACCGCCTTCACCGGGGAGCTCATCGACCTGCTGGAGCGGGGCATCCCGGGCGGTCCCGAACTGCTGGACATGGACACCCTCTACCGGCGGCTGTACGCACGGCTCGCCGCGAAGTCCCGCCCACTGCCGCAGCAGCGCAACCGCAACACCGGCGGGCTGATCGCGATAGCCCGCAATCGGGCGGCGGGGACGGATGCGGAGGAGGACACCGCGGTCCGGGGCGCCGCAGTTCGGGACGCCGCCGAGGCCCGGGCCGCCGCCGAGGAGCTGCTCGCGAGGCGGGAGCGGGAGGTCGAGCGGCTGCGGGCCGCCGCCGAGGAGGGCGCGCGGGAGCTGCTGCACCGGGCCACCCGCCTGGCGGTGGCGCTGGCGGCCGAACCGGACCCGGACTTCCGCCTGTTCTGGCTCGCCGTCCCGGCCGTGCGCGAGGTCTTCGGTACGGACGGTTCGCTGGAGCCGGTGGGGGAGTTGGTGCCGGGCACCTGGTACCTGGCGCTGGCGGCCCGCGGGGAGGCCCTGCTGGTCCAACACGCGGACGGGGCGCGGGGGATCCTGCTCGACTGCGTCGGGATCCAGAACGGTTCGGAGGACGACGAGTTCGAGCTGTACTGGTTCGCGGTGCCGGCCGTGCGCGAGGTCTTCGACGCGGACGGTTCGCTGGAGCCGGTGGGGGAGCTGGTGCCGGGCGCCTGGTACCTGGCGCTGGCAGCCGCCGAGAACACCCTGCTGGTCCAACTCCCGGACGGTGCCAGGGGGTTGCTGCTGGACGTCAGCGGGATCCAGAAGGGCGTCGCGGATCGGCCGTACCTGCCTCCGGAGGGCCGGGACGACTTCGCGCCGTTCTGGTTCGCGGTGCCGGCGGTGCGCCGGCTCTTCGATGCGGACGGTTCGCCGGTGTCGGCGGGAGAGCTGGTGCCGGGTGAGTGGTACCTGGCGGTGGGGCAGCAGGCGGACGTCCTGACGGTCCAACTCCCGGACGGCGCCCGATGGCTGCTGTTCGACTCCACCGGCATCCAGCGCGGCTGAGCCCGGCTAGCCCCAACGCCGTGTAGATAGAGCCTTGGGCGGTTGCGTCAAGTCGCCTGAAATGGGACGGAGCTCCTGCTAGAACCGTGTCGGCCAAGATC
>NZ_JBICZB010000040.1:0-69787 GCF_043201815.1 Kitasatospora sp. NPDC048296 | reverse complement strand
GCCACCGTGACCGGCAGGGTGAAGCCCAGCCCGTACGAACCGGCGGCGGCCAGCACCAGCACGATCGCTTCGGGGCCGTACGCGACCGAGGCCATGGCGTCCAGTGAGAGTGCCGCCAGTCCGCCGAGCGCGCTGAGCCGGTGGCGCTCGTCGCCGGCGCCGGTATCGGGCGGTTCGTCGGCCGTCACGGCCGGGGTGGAGATGGCGCTGGACATCGGACTGGACCTCCGCAGTCGGTAGTTGATCCGAATCCTGCGGTCCGCGCGCCCGGCGCTCCTCCGGCCCCTACGCGTTCCTGACGCCGCCACGAGCGCCTTTGACGCGCTCTTGACGCGGTTGCCGTCGCGGCGGGAGGGGCGGTTGGCGGGGGTGGGCGAGCCGTTGTCCCGGCGGGCGCCGGTTGGGAAGACGATCAGCTCAGTCGAAGGACTCCCACCCCCGGCCTCCCACTCTGCTGCCTGGCCACCGTAATTGCAAGCAATGCGCAATAACTGCCACCACTCGGCGTCCGGGCAAACGAAACAGCCCCTGATCTGCGTTTCCGCAAATCAGGGGCTGTTTTCTATCCTGTGGCTGGTGCAGGGTTCGAACCTGCGTAGCTTGCGCGACAGATTTACAGTCTGCTCCCTTTGGCCGCTCGGGCAACCAGCCAGGATTTTCGCCTCCCGGGGCGATGCCCCGTTCGACTTGGTAAACCATACCTGATCCCGGGGGGTGCTCCGCCACTCGATAGATCACTCGACGATCAAGAAGCGTCGCGCCGCTGTCACGGGCGGGGCCGGGGTGGCGCTGGATAGGCTGGGGCGGCGGACGCCCAATGGGGCGGGCCGTGCCAGTGAAGCCAGAGCATCAAGGAGACCAACACCCATGGCCGACTCCAGTTTCGACATCGTCTCGAAGGTCGAGTGGCAGGAGGTCGACAACGCGATCAACCAGACCTCCCGTGAGATCGCCACCCGTTTCGACTTCAAGGGCGTGGGCGGCGAGATCAGCCGCTCCGGCGAGAAGATCGAGATGAAGGCCAACGGCGAGGAGCGCGTTCGGGCCATCCTCGACGTGCTGCAGACGAAGTTCGTCAAGCGCGGCCTGTCGCTGAAGGCCCTGGACACCGCCGAGCCGCAGCTGTCCGGCAAGGAGTACAAGATCTTCGCGAACGTGAAGGAGGGCATCACCACGGAGGATGCCAAGAAGGTCGCGAAGATCATCCGGGACGAGGGCCCCAAGGGCGTCAAGGCCCAGGTCCAGGGCGACGAGCTGCGCGTCAGCTCCAAGAGCCGCGACGACCTCCAGACCGTCCAGGCCCTGCTCAAGGGCAAGGACCTGGACTTCGCGATCCAGTTCGTGAACTACCGCTGACGTCGGTCCGATCGAGCCACGACACGGCCCCGCTCCCGGGTTCGGGGGCGGGGCCGTTCGCGTCGGCGGGTGGGGTCAGCCGGCGGCGCGGACGTCTGGAACGGCAGGCAGGACCGGGTCGGCGACCGGGAGGGCGCTCGGCGGCGCCGGGGCCGCGACCGGGAAGTCCCGTCCGGTGGCGCGCCCTCAGAAGCCATCCGCAAACCGGTCACGGGGCTTGGGATTAGCGCGAGTGTTCGTGGGTTCCTGATTCGGGTGATCTCGGCGTTGTCGCCGCATGAAGACAGGGCCCCTGTGCAGCTTGGAGGTTGTCGAGACCGAAAAGCCGCAAGGAGGCCCTGTTGCCGCATTTGTACGCCGCCGCCGCGGCTGGGGGCAACTCGGTGCCCCCAAGGTGTGACTGTTTCGCGCACCGGTACGGCAACGCGGGTGACCATGGCGAGCGTGTTCGACGGTACGACAGCGACATGACGGACGCCGAGTGGGTGGCGGTGCGGGACCTGCTGCCGGTGCCGGCGTGGATGGGCGGCCGGGGCGGGCGGCCGGAGGGATACTGCCACCGCCAGATACTGGATGCGATCCGCTACCTCGTCGACAACGGCGTCAAATGGGCCGCGCTACCCGTCGACTTCCCGCCGTACAAGCGCGTCCACGCCTTCTTCACCCGCTGGCGCGACACCGGCCTGCTGACCGAGTTCCACGACCGGATGCGCGCCGCCGTCCGCACCGCGCAGGGCCGCGACCCCGAGCCGACCGCGGCGGTCATCGACTCCCAGTCGGTCAAGGCCGCCGCCGGCGTGCACAGTGCGACGCGCGGCTACGACGGCGCGAAGAAAATCAACGGCCGTAAGCGACACCTGGTCGTCGACACCCTCGGTCTGCTCCTGATGATCCTGGTCACGCCCGCCGACGCCGGCGACCGGGCCACCGCCGCCGACATGCTCCCCGCGCTGAAGGCCAAGTTCCGCCTCCTGCAAAGGATCTGGGCCGACAGCGGCTACACCGGCGACCTCGTCACCTGGGCCAAGAGCAAACTCGCCCTGATCGTGGAGATCGTCAAACGCACCGACGACCTGTCCGGGTTCCGCGTCGTCCCGCGCCGCTGGGTGGCCGAGCGCACGTTCGGCTGGCTCATGCGCTCACGCCGCCTCGCTCGCGACTACGAGACCCGCACCGACAGCGCCGAGGCCGTCATCGTGTGGTCGATGACCATGGTCATGAGCCGGCGCCTGGCCCGCCACCGCCGATGTCGCGCCGGGACAGTCACCCCACGGCCCCGAGTCGCCGCCGCGGCCTGAACCGGCTGCCCGACCCGTCGACCTCCAGCCAGCCCCGTTCCACCAGCCGCTTCGCCTTCTGCCGCAGGTTCTCCGTCACCGCGCTGACCGGATCCAGGCCCACCGCGACCGCCGCCTCCCTCATCGTCAGGCCGACACCGCCCTCCCCACCGGACTCCACCGCCTCCACCAGCCGCCAGTAGTCCGGCGCCAGCGCGTCCACCGGATCCAGACCCTCCCGCCACACCGGCACCACTGCCCCCTTCGGCGGCACCCGCACCACCGCCTGCGCCGGCCCCGCGGCGTCCTCGGCCGGGGCCAGCGCCTCGGCCAGCTCCTCCACCGCCACCACCCGACGCTCCAGCACCGCCCTCGCCGACTCCAGTTCACCCTGGAGACGCTCCAACTCGGCCTCCAGATCCTCCACCCGCGCCCGGGCGGCCTCCCGACGCTCCTCCAGCAACCCCAGCGGCGACGGCGGCATCACAAAACTCCGTTCCGACCTCGACAACCCGACGCCGAAACCCTGCCACCCCACCCCGCACACCATCCCTGACCAGCGAAAAGTCATACGCCGCACACGGATTGCGGATGGCTTCTCAGGCCGCCGCCCAGCCGGCGGTGCTGCGGTGCGCGGCCAGCCCGACCGCGTCGAACTCGTCCGCCCGCCCCGGGGTGACGGACGCGCCGAGCTGGCGCAGCGCCCGGGAGATCGGGGTGTCTTCGGCGGCCGGCTCGAACTCCCCGCTGGCGAGCGGCCCCAGGACCACCCGTCCGTCCTCCCAGACGGCGGCGCGCTGGGTGCCGCTGCCGCCGAAGTACTCGGCCTCGACGCAGGCGATCGGCCCGGCCTTGGACCAGGCGGCGAGCCGCAGTTCGAAGCCGTCCGAGTGCCACCCGAAACCGGCTCCGCCACCGACCTTCGGCACCGCGCCATCGCCTTGCAGCGCCGCCAGCACGGCGGGGGTGACCGGGATCAGGGCCAGCCCCTGGGCCAGCGGCACCACCCGGGCCGCCGGGACCTCCGCCGCCGCCAGCGTCAGCAGCTCCAACGTGCCCATCAGCGCCTGGAGTTCATAGGACATGCCGGACATGGTGTCCCACCGCACTGACAGTCGGCCCGAAATTTATGATTCCGTGCCCGCTCGGAGACCGTAGAGCAGGGTGAAAAGGGTCACGTCCACCGCGTTCTCGGACGTACTCGGCCCTTCCTCGCTCAGCTCGTCGAGGATTTCGCCCAGTTGGGAGCGCAGGCGGGCCAGCCTGTCCGGGTCGAGCCGCAGGGTGAAGTTCGCGAGCAGGCCGGACGAACCGGGCGAACCGTCGTTCGCGGCGCTGAAGTCCAGTCGGCCGTCGGCCACGTGGGCGCGGAAGTCGCCGCGCAGCCGGTCGATCGCGGCCAGCATGGCGTCGTACGCCTCGGAGCGGGCCGGGGAGTCCGCGGTGAACATCGCCGGGGCGAGCCGGATCGAATCCTGGGCCGCCCGGTAGCGGCTCTCCACGATGCCGGAGACCAACCGGGTGCCGGCCACCAGGATCAGCCCGGCCTTCTCCAGCTGCTTGATGTGCCGGTAGAGCTTGGTCTGCGGCTCGTCCAGCTCGGCGGCGAGCTCCTTGGCGGTCAGTGGCCGCTCCTCGGCGGACTTCAGGGCGCCGAGGATGGCGAGGCGCAGCGGGTCGGCCAGCGCCTTGAGCACCGCGACGTCGCCCACCTGGCGTTCCTTGACCCAGGTGGTGGGCTGCTCGTCTCCGTCGGCGGCGGGTTCCAGTTCGTGCTCGGCCACGGGCCCAGCCTTCCAGATCGGCCACGTCGACCGCAATCACGGCTCAGTGAGCGCTCGCCCTTGCGCAAGCAATCACATCTACGTCATCATTCACGCAAGCGTGAACGATGACGGAAAGCGCGAACGATGTGGGGGCGGGGACATGACGGAGCACACCACGACGGCGGCCGGGCAGGCGGCGGATCCCCGGAGGGACGACGCGCCGCCGCCACCGGTTCCGCTCCGGCGCAACCTGCGGTTCCAGGCCCTGTGGGTGGGCCAGTCCTGCGCGACCCTCGGCATGAGGATCGGCGACACCGCCTTCCCGCTGCTGGTCCTCGCGCTCACCGGTTCCTCCACCGCCGCCGGGGCCTTCGGCGCCGTGGAGATGGCCACCGCCCTGCTGCTCGGCGTCCACGGCGGCTCGATCGCCGACCGGCTCGACCGCCGCCGGGTGCTGCTCGTCTGCGACACCGCCCGGCTGCTGGCCCTGGCCAGCGTCCCGGTCGCCCTGGCCATCGGCCGGCTGACGCTGGTCCACCTGCTGCTGGTCGCCGCCGTGATCGGCGCGACCACCGCCTACAGCGGCCCGATCCGGCTGCTGGCGCTGCGCTCGGTGGTCGCGCCGGAGCAGCTGCCGCAGGCGCTGGCCCAGGACGAGGCCCGGATGAGCGGCGCCGCGCTGGCCGGCCCGCCGTTGGCCGGGTTCCTGTTCGGGCTCGGCCGCTCGGTGCCCTTCCTCGGCGCCGTACTCGCCTCGCTGCTCTCGCTGGCCTCCGCGCTGGTGGTGCGCTTCCCCAGCCCGGCCGAGCCGGAGCAGAAGGCGGAGGGCGGCGCGCTGGCCGGCTTCCGCGCCCTCGCCGCCTCCCCTCTGCTGCGGCCTGCCCTGGCCGTCCTGCTGGTGATCAACCTGACCGGGGCCGCGCTGCTGCTGCCCGTCATGGTGCTGCTGCGCGACCACGGCACCAGCAGCGGCGGGATCGGCCTGGCCCTGGCCGGCGAGGCGGTCGGGGCGCTGGCCGGGGCGGCCCTGGTCTCCCGACTGCACCGGCTGGCCGGCCCCGGCGTCCTGCTGCTGGCGGTGGCCTGGGCCGCCGTGCCGGTGCCGCTGGCGCCGCTGCTGCCCGGCGGGGCGGTCACCGTCTTCGTCGCACTGTTCACCGTCGGCGCGGGCACTCCCGCCCTGCGGGTGATGCTCGACCTGCTGGTGTTCCGGCAGGTGCCGGACCGGCTCCGCGGCCGGGTGATCGCCGCGACCATCACGCTGCTCACCGCCGGGATGCCCGCCGGGGCCTTCGCCGCCGGCCTGCTGCTGGACCACTTCTCCCCCGCCGTCGCGCTGGCCGCGATCGCCGGTGTGCTCGCCGCCGCCCTGCTGCCCGCCACCGCGAGCCGCACGCTGCGGCGCGCCGTCTGGCCCGCCGCCGCCCCGGGCGCCGAGCAGGGCTGAGCGCGGGCCCGACCGCGGCCGACCGGGCATCACTCGCACGGGCGTACGCCGCATGCGGGGGCCTCGGCAACCGGGTGAACTGGCCGGGTACGGCCCGCCCCGGGCCCCTTCCTGGCGGCCACCCCGCGCACCCGACCGGGGCCGTACCGGAGGAGAACCGATGAGGTCCACGGACTCGCCCTCAGCCGGACGGGGGAACCCGGACGGCCCGGCCGCCGGCTCCGCCACCCGGGAGCGGACCGGGTCGGGGGCCGGCCGGGTGGCGAGTGCCCCGCGGATCTCCTGGCTCACACCCGCGCTGATGACCACCGGTTCGGTGGCCGGCCCGCGCTCCGCGCCGACCGTCCGCGGCACCGTCCGCAGGTAGCCGCGGCACCGCCCGCAAGCCTCCAGGAGCGCCGAATGACCGACGAACTCGCCCTTCGAATAACCGAGTTGATGCCCCGCGCGCAGGCCGATCTGGCCGAGCTGGTGGCCATCCCGTCCGTCGCCGACCCCCGGCAGTACCCGCCGGAGAAGTGCCGGGAGGCCGCCGAGTGGGTCGCCGCCGCCTTCACCGAGGTGGGCCTGCGCGACGTCCACCTGGAGGAGACCCCGGACGGCAGCCACGCCGTGATCGGCCACCGCCCGCCCCCGCCGGGCGCCCCGACCGTGCTGCTCTACTGCCACTACGACGTCCAGCCCCCGCTCGACGAGGCCGCCTGGACCTCCCCGCCGTTCGAGCTCACCGACCGCGACGGCCGCTGGTTCGGGCGCGGCGCCGCCGACTGCAAGGGCAACATCGTCATGCACCTCACCGCGCTGCGGGCGCTCGGCGACGACGTCCCGGTCGGCCTCAAGCTGGTGGTCGAGGGCTCCGAGGAGCAGGGCACCGGCGGCCTGGGGGAGTACGTGCCCCCGCACGCCGGGGAGCTGCACGCGGACGCGCTGCTGATCTGCGACACCGGCAACGCCGCCGTCGGCGTCCCCACCGTCACCACCTCGCTGCGCGGGGTCGTCACCGTGGTGGTCACCGTCCGGGCGCTCAAGGGCGACATGCACTCCGGCATGTTCGGCGGCCCCGCCCCGGACGCCCTGGCCGCGCTGATCCGGATGCTCGACTCGCTGCGCGACGCCGACGGCGGCACCCGGATCGACGGCCTGGACTGCGCCGGCACCTGGAGCGGGGTCGGGTACGACGAGGCGCGGTTCCGCTCCGACGCCGGGGTGTTGGACGGCGTCCGGCTGACCGGCTCCGGCACCGTCGCCGACCGGCTCTGGGCCCGCCCGGCCGTCACCGTGCTCGGCATCGACTGCCCGCCCGTGGTCGGCTCGGCCGCCGCCGTCCCGGCCGTCGCCCGGGCCCGGGTGAGCCTGCGGGTGCCACCCGGCACCGACGCCCGTGCCGCCCAGGACGCACTGGTCGCGCACCTGGAGGCGGCCGCGCCCTGGGGCGTGCGGACGGAGGTCGAGCGGGAGAGCGCCGGCTCGCCGTTCCGCGCCGACACCGGCGGGCCCGCGTACGCCGCGCTGGACAGGGCGATGCGGGAGGTCTACGGCAAGCCGATGTCCTTGCTCGGCCAGGGCGGCTCGATCCCGCTCTGCAACGTCCTCGCCACCGCCTTCCCCGAGGCGGAACTGATCCTGATGGGCGTCGAGGAGCCGCGCTGCCTGATCCACGCGCCGAACGAGAGCGTCGACCCGGGAGAGCTCCGGGACATGGCCCACGTGGAAGCGCTGTTCCTCCGACACTTCGCCAACACGCGCTGAACGTGCTGGAGTCGGAGGACGTCCGCCCGGACCCCGAGGAGGAAGAACCGTGCCCCGTCCGTTCACCACCGAGGACTACACCGCCCGGATGGCCCGGGCCGCCGCCGACGCGACCGCCGCCGGGCTGGCCGGTCTGGTGGTCGCCCCCGGCCCCGACCTGACCTACCTGTGCGGCTACCAGCCCACCGCGATCACCGAGCGGCTGACCGCCCTCGTCCTCACCGCCGGGCACGAACCCGCCCTGGTCGTCCCCAAGCTGGAGCGCCCGGACGCCGAGAAGGCGCCCGGCGCCCCGGCCGTCGAACTGTCCGACTGGTCCGGCGGCGAGGACCCGTACGCCGCCGCCCACCCGCTGTTCGACCCGGCCGGGCGGTACGGCGTCTCCGACAACACCTGGGCGATGCACCTGCTCGGCTTCCAGGCCGCGCTGCCCGGCGTCGCCTTCACCCCGCTCACCGAGACCCTGCCGATGCTGCGCGCGGTCAAGGGCCCCGAGGAGCTGGAGCGCCTCGCCGCGGCCGGCGGGGCCGCGGACGCCGCCTACCGGGGCATCCTGGAGGTCGCCTTCGCCGGCCGCCGGGAGACCGACGTGGCCGCCGACCTCGGCGCGCTGCTCATCCAGTACGGGCACAGCCAGGTCGACTTCACCGTGGTCGGCTCCGGCCCCAACGGCGCCAACCCGCACCACGAGGCCGGGGAGCGGGTCATCCGGCCCGGCGACACCGTGGTGCTGGACTTCGGCGGCCTCAAGGACGGCTACGGCTCCGACACCACCCGCACGGTGCACGTCGGCGCGGACGTCCCGGCCGAGGTGCGGGAGGTGCACGAGCTGGTCCGGCTGGCCCAGCAGACCGCGTTCGAGGCGGTCCGGCCCGGGGTGAGCTGCCAGGAGATCGACCGGATCGCCCGCCGGGTGATCACCGAGGCCGGCTACGGCGAGTACTTCATCCACCGCACCGGCCACGGCATCGGCATCACCACCCACGAGCCGCCGTACCTGGTCGAGGGCGAGGAGCGGCCGCTGATACCCGGGATGTGCTTCTCGATCGAGCCCGGGATCTACCTGCCCGGGAGGTTCGGGGTGCGGATCGAGGACATCGTCACCGTCACCGCGACCGGCGGCCGCCGTTTCAACAACACCCCGCACGAGCTCGGCATCGTGGCCTGACCCCTAGACCCCCTCGACCCCGTCGGCCCGGGCGGCCCGGTCAGCCGGCGTTCGGGACCTTCGACCGGTGAGATTTGACCCAACCGTGTGATTTTCTTACGAGCCGGTCATGGTTCACCCAGAGTCCTCCAAGCTTGCGTTGCTAGTTTCCGTGGGCATGACGAAGCTGCTCAGTCCGGCCCCATCGTCCCCGGTGCGGGCCGGACGACTGCGTCCCGTGACCGCCCACAACCGCCGGACCGGCCTGTCGAGGCTGCGGCTGCTGGCCTGGCCGGCCTACCTGACCGCCTTCGTCTGGTTCCTGAGCACCCAGGGCATGGCCTTCGCCAACGACGTGGTGTTCCTCTGGCTGATCGGTGCCCTGCTGACCGCCGCCGTGCACAGCGGGCACGGCCCGCGCGGCTTCCTGCTGGTGCTGCGCGACTGGGTCCCGGTGATGGCCGTGGTCTGGGTGTACTCGCTGCTGCGCGGCTACGGCGCCCACACCCCGTGGGCCCCGCACTGGCTGCCGCAGCTGCGCGCCGACGAGGTGCTCGGCCTCGGCGAGACCTGGACCGTACGGATCCAGCACGCGCTCTACACCCCCGGCTCGCCGCACTGGTACGACTACGCGGCGACGGCCGTCTACCTCTCGCACTTCCTCGTGGTCTTCGTGCTGCTCGCGGTGCTCTGGCGGCGCGCCCGCCACCACTTCCGGCGGCTGCTCGCCTGCTACTTCACGCTGACCTTCGCCGGCTTCGCGACCTACCTGCTCTACCCGGCCGACCCGCCGTGGCTGGTCGCCCAGCAGGGCAACCTGCCGCCGCTGCACCGGGTGGTCTGGGAGACGATCTCCACCATGGGGCTGCCCCAGGCCGACTCCCTGCTGGAGAACGGCAGCCAGTTCGCCAACGACGTCGCCGCAATGCCCTCGCTGCACTCCGCCTACCCGGCGATGCTGCTGTTCCTCTTCTGGCCGATCGCCGGGCCACGGCTGCGCGCACTGCTGGTCGCCTATCCCCTCGCGATGGCCTTCACCCTGGTCTACGGCGCCGAGCACTTCATCGTGGACATCTTCGCCGGCTGGACGTACGCGGCCGTGGTGGTCTTCGGGCTGCGGTGGCTCGGCAACCGCCGTACGGCCCGGTCGGTGGCCAGGGCAGACTTGGCCGCGTGAACCCGCAGCCCGTCAGGACCCCGGCGCCGGTGCAACCGACGAAGCCGTCACCGATGAGGCCCACGCCCGAGCAGCTCCGGGCCGCCCAGGACACCACCATCCCGGACGTCACCGGGCCCGGGCTCCGGGTGCTCTTCTGCGGCATCAACCCGGGCCTGTGGTCCGGCGCCACCGGGCACCACTTCGCCCGGCCCGGCAACCGCTTCTGGCCCGCCCTGCACCGCTCCGGCTTCACCGCGCGCCAGTTCCGCCCGGACGAGCAGGGCGAGCTGCCCGCACTCGGCCTCGGCATCACCAACGTCGCCCCGCGCACCACCGCCAAGGCGGACGAGCTCACCGCCGAGGAGCTGCGCGCGGGCGGCGCGGCGCTCACCGAGCGGGTGCTGCGGTTGCACCCGAAGGTCCTGGCGGTGCTCGGCATCGGCGCCTACCGGACGGCTTTCGGGCGGCGGCAGGCCGTGATCGGGCGCCAGCCGGAGGGCATCGGCGGCACCGAGGTGTGGGTGCTGCCCAACCCGAGCGGGCTCAACGCCCACTACACCCTGGACGCGCTGGCGGCGGAGTTCCGCAGGCTCCGGGAGAGCCTTGAGTCCTTCGACGATTAGGCGGCGGGCCGCCCGGCCGGGAGCGGCAACCCGCGCGGCGCCGACACCGGCAAGATGATCGTCCGGATCGGCGGCTGAGGACCCCGCGCCACAGCCGGCTGACCACAGCCGGGTGACTACAGCGGGGTCACGGCCTTCAGCACCACCAGCAGGGCCACCGCGGCGTTCAGCGCGCACAGCGCCGAGGCCGCCGTACCGACCGCGGCCACCATCGCCGCCAGGCCCGCCGGCGTCTTGGCCGGCGGCCAGTTGCGGGCCGTCGGCACCGGGCCGAGCAGGGCGGCCACCCGGCGCGGCACCGGGCCGGGCGTGGCGGCCGGGGCGGCGAAGGCCGCGAAGCCGGGCGCCGGAGCGGCGTGCGAGACCAGGGCCGCCCGGGCCACCGCCCGCGCGGTGATCCGCCGGTCCCCCACCGCCTGGGCCGACTCCTCGTCCGCCCAGCGTTCGGCGCTGAACGCCACCGCGTCCTGCAACGGCCGCAGGAAGGGATTGACGCAGGCGGCGAGCTGGGTGGTCAGCAGGTAGCGGTGGTGCCGGTGGCGCAGGTGCGCCCGCTCGTGCGCGAGCAGCGCCCCGCGCTCGTCCTCGGCCAGCCCGTCCAGCATCCCGGTGGAGACCACCACCCTCCCGGGCGAGCCGGGCAGCGCGTAGGCGTACGGGCTGCGGTCCGGCAGCACCGCGAGGTCGCCGGCCTCGGCCGGCCCCTCGGGCAGCCCGGCCAGCGCCCGCCGGGCCCGGGCGCGGACCCGCAGGTGCCGCACGACCGTCCGGGTGCAGGCGAAGCCGACCAGCACCAGCAGCCACATCGCGGCCGTGCCGACCGTCTCGTGGTAGGGCAGCGCGCGGCGCACCTCCGGGTCGGACCAGCTGTCCGGCAGCGGGTTGCCGGGGATCTGCGCGGTGCCCACCACGCCGATCAGCCCGAGGCAGAGCACGCTGCACACCGCCATCACCGCGCTGATCGCGGTCATCAGCCGGGCCGCGCCGCGCGGGTGCAGGTGCTGCTCGGTCAGGCGCGCGATCGGCACCGCGGTCAGCGGCAGGATGAGCGGGAGGAAGACGAAGAAGCCCACGGATCAGCTCTCACGGTCGGCCGCTGCCGGCTCCGCGGACGCGGCGTCCAACAGCGCCCGCAGCAGCTCCTCGTCGTGCGGCAGCAGCGCGCTGACGAAACTGGCCAGGACGGCGTCCCGGTCCGCCTCGCCGTCGAGCATCCGGCGCATCCGCAGCGCGGCCAGCCCGGCGGCGTCGGCGGAGGCCTGCCACAGGTAGGAGCGGCCGGAGCGGCTCCGGGAGACGGCGTTCTTGGCGTGCAGCCGGGACAGGATGGTCATCACCGTGGTGTACGCCAGGTCGCCCTCCAGGCGTTCCTGGACCCACCCCGCGCTGGCCGGGCCGGGCGCCTGCTGGAGCACCGCCAGCACCTGCGCCTCCAGCTCGCCCTGACCGCGTCGGCGGGTCGGCGCGTCCCCGGACGCCGGGGCGTGCCTCTCGTCTGCCATGACGGCCCACTCCCTCCGGATGCCGCGCCCGGACCGACGGGGCGCGGGATCATCCTAACGAGCGGGAGGCTGCTCCGGACGGCTCCGGACGAGGGTTCGGGGACGGAGGAGCTGGCTGCGCGCGGGCCCGCTGGTGGTTACGCGCGGGCCCGCAGATGGCTACGCGCGGGCCCGTTGGGTCACCGCGATGCAGACCAGCACCACCACCGCCGTCACCGGTGCGGCCGCCGGCAGGTGCTCGCCCAGCAGCAGCACCGACCACACCAGGGTCAGCAGCGGCTGCGCGAGCTGCAGCTGGCTGGCCCGCGGCACCCCGATCCCGGCCATCCCCCGGTACCAGAGCACGAACCCGCCGAACTGCGAGACCGCGGCGATGTACGCCAGTCCGGCCAGTGCCTTCGCCCCCAGCCGCACCGGCTCGGTGGCCAGTCCGAACGCGGCGGTCAGCACCATCACGGGCAGCGCGGCCACCACCGCCCAGGCGATCACCTGGGCGCCCGGCATGTCCCGGGACAGCCGCCCGCCCTCAGCGTAGCCGGCCGCGCAGATCACCACGCCGACGAAGAGGTAGAGGTCGGCGAGGGTCGGCCGGCCGTGGCTCTGCAACAGGGTGAAGGCGAGCACGGCGGCCGCCCCGGCCAGCGCCGCCGCCCAGAACGCCCGGGACGGCCGACGGCCGGTGCGCAGCGCCGCGACCACCGCGGTGGCCAGCGGCAGGACGCCGATGACCACCGCCGAGTGGGCCGTCGAGGAGGTCCGCAGGGCGAGCGTGGTCAGCAGCGGGAAGCCCAGGACACAGCCGGCGGAGACCGCCAGCAGGCCGGGCCACTGCCGGCGCTTCGGCAGCGGGGCGGCGGCGGCCAGCAGGTAGAGCGCGGCCAGCACCCCGGCCAGGGCGCCGCGCAGCCCGGTCGAGCTCCACGGGCCGAACCCGGTCAGGGACCACGCGGTGGCGGGGAAACTGAGCGAGAAGGAGGCCACCCCGAGGGCGGCGAGGGCGGTGCCGGAGGCGGGGCTGTGCTGAGGTGCTACCGCCTCGGGCAGGATAGCGCTATCTTGTGCCGTCATGAACGAGCGTAGCAGCGTGGCCGAACTCGCCGACAGTCTGCGGCGGGAGGTCGAGCGCTACCCGGAGGGGCGAAAGCTCCCCTCCAGCCGGGCGCTGATGGAACGCCACCAGGTCAGCCCGGTGACGGTCTCCCGGGCCATCGCGGTACTGGTGGCCGAGGGACTGGTGGTCTCCCGGCCCGGCGCGGGCGTGTTCCGGGCGGCGGCCTTCGCCGCGGCACCGGCCTCCCCGGCCGCACCGGCCGCCCGGCCCGGCGACCTCTCCTGGCAGGAGATCGCGCTCAGCGCCGATCACGGCCCGCGCGACCTGCTGGCGGCCCCGGTCTTCGCCACCCTCCGGGTGCCGCCGCCGAACGTCATCGACCTCAACAGCGGCTACCCGCACGCCTCGCTGCTGCCCGAGCGCCTGCTCGGCGGCGCCCTCGCCCGGGCCGGGCGCCGCCCGGGCGCCTGGGACCGCCCGCCCACCGACGGCCTCACCGAGCTGCGCGGCTGGTTCGCCCGCGACATCGGCGGCCACGCCGGGCCGATCGGCGCCGGGGACGTCCTGATCACCTCCGGCGGGCAGGGCGGGCTGACGGTCGCGATGCGGTCGCTGGCCGCGCCGGGCTCGCCGGTGCTGGTCGAGTCGCCGACGTACTCGGGCATCCTCTCGGTCGTCCGGGCGGCCGGGCTGCGGCCGGTGCCCGTCCCGATCGACGCGGACGGCGTCCGGACGGACCTGCTGGCCGAGGCCTTCGAGGCCACCCGGGCGCGCGTGTTCGTCTGTCAGCCGCTGTTCCAGAACCCCACCGGCGCCGTGCTGTCGCCCACCCGGCGGGCGGAGGTGCTGCGGATCGCCCGGGCGGCCGGCGCCTTCGTGGTCGAGGACGACTTCGCCCGGCTGCTGGTCCACGCGGACGCCCCGGCGCTGCCGCGCCCGCTCGCCGCCGACGACCAGGACGGGGTCGTGGTGCACCTGCGCTCACTGACCAAGGCCGCCTCCCCCAACCTGCGGGTCGGCGCCCTCACCGCACGCGGCCCGGCGCTCGCCCGGCTGCGGGCCACCCAGGTGGTGGACAGCTTCTTCGTGCCCCGGCCGCTCCAGGAGGCGACCCTCGAACTGGTCTCCGACCCCGCCTGGGCCCGCCACCTGCGCGCCCTCGGCGCCGAACTGCGCGACCGTCGCACCGCCGCCGTCGCCGCCCTGCACCGCGAGCTCCCCGGCGTCCTCGACGCCTACCGCCCCGGCGGCTACCACCTCTGGCTGCGCTTCCCGGACGGCATCGACGACACCGCCCTCGCCGCCGCCGCTCTGCGCACCGGCGTCCAGGTCACCCCGGGCCGCCCCTACCACCCCGCCGAACCCCCGGCCCCGCACCTGCGCCTCAGCTACGCCGCCGCGGACAGCCCGGCGGTGGTGGTGGAGGGGATCCACCGGCTGCGGATGGCGTACGAGGAGCTGGCGGACTGAGGGAGGGGAGGTCCTCGCGGCCGTTACTGCCGGTACCCGGCCGTCCGCTCCGCCCCGCCCCGCCCCGCGCAGCGGCCGTTACTGCCGGTACCCGGCCATCCGCTCCAGACGGGCGATCCGCTCGGCCATCGGCGGGTGGGTCGAGAACAGCCGGGTGCCCGCCTCGCCGGGGCGGAAGGGGCTTGCGATCATCATGTGGCTGGCGGTCTGCAGCTGGGGCTCCGGCGGGAGAGGGAGCTGACGGGTGCCGGCGTCGAGCTTGCGCAGGGCGCCGGCGAGGGCGAGCGGGTCGCCGGTGATCCGGGCGCCGTCGGTGTCGGCCTGGTACTCGCGGGAGCGACTGACCGCCATCTGGATCAGTCCGGCGGCGATCGGGCCGAGGATCATGATCGCGAGCATCCCGAACAGGCCCGGGCCGTCGTCGTCCTCGTCCCGGCCGAACGGGATCAGCCAGGCGAAGTTCACCAGGAACATCACCACCGAGGCCAGCGCCCCGGCGACCGAGGAGATCAGGATGTCCCGGTTGTACACGTGGCTCAGCTCGTGCCCGAGCACGCCCCGCAGCTCGCGCTCGTCCAGGATCTGCAGGATGCCCTCGGTGCAGCAGACCGCCGCGTTGCGCGGGTTGCGGCCGGTGGCGAAGGCGTTCGGGGCCGGGGTCGGGGAGATGTAGAGGCGGGGCATCGGCTGGCGGGCCGAGGTGGAGAGCTCGCGCACGATCCGGTACAGCCCGGGTGCCTCGAACTCGCTGACCGGCCGGGCCCGCATGGCCCTCAGCGCGATCTTGTCGCTGTTCCAGTAGGCGTAGGCGTTCGTCCCGAGCGCGACCAGCAGGGCGATCACGAAGCCGGTCCGGCCGAAGAAACTGCCGATGACCAGGATCAGCGCCGAGAGGCCCCCGATCAGAACGGCGGTCCTCAGTCCGTTGTGCCGGCTGTGCACGTCAGGCCCTCCAGTGATGCGGTGGGGAAGCCCTTTCTGCCTCGTCCCTCTTGCCCGGTCAACGGGTGGGGCCGGGGGCCTTGTTCCCTTGTGACCGACGCGACACCCGCCCGGACGTCGCCCGCACCCCGGCCGGGCCTCGCCCCCACCCCGCCCGACGGCTCAGAACAGGCTGCCGCCCGCCACCTGGAGGACCAGCTGCGGCGCGACCGAGAGCACCACCGCCGCGGTGGCGGTCAGGCCCAGCGTGGCGGTCAGGCTGACCGGCAGCCGCCGCTCGCCGCCGCCCTCGACCGCCGCCTCGGCGTCCGCCGGGGCGAACAGCCGGGCCGTCCAGAGCAGGTAGTAGTACAGGGCGATGACCACGTTGACCGCCATCACCACGGCCAGCCAGCCCAGCCCGGCGTCCACCGCGGCGCGGAACACCACCACCTTGCCGAACAGGCCGACCACGCCCGGCGGCAGCCCGGCCAGGCAGAGCAGGAAGAAGGCCAGTGCCAGCGCCGTCCAGCGGTTGCGGGCGAACAGGCCGCGGAAGTCGTCCACGCTGGTCCCGGCCCGGCGGCCGACGGCGGCGACCACCCCGAAGGCGCCGAGGTTCACCACGCCGTAGATCAGCGCGTAGGCGGCGGTCGCGCCGAGCGGGTCGACCCCGGTGGGCGCGTAGCCGGCCGCGGCCAGCGGCACCAGCAGGTACCCGGCCTGGCCGACCGAGGACCAGGCGAGCAGCCGCACCGCGCTGTACCGGGTGTCGAAGCGCTGCCGCAGCGCGCCGACGTTGCCGACCGTCATGGTGCCGGCGGCCAGGACGGCGAGCGCCAGGCCCCAGGTGTGGGCGTACGGGCGGAAGGCGATGGTGGTGGCGAGCGCGAGGCCGGACAGGCCGGCCGCCTTGCCGACCACCGAGAGGTAGCCGGCCACCGGCAGCGGGGCGCCGGTGTAGGTGTCGGGCACCCAGAAGTGGAACGGGACGGCGGCGACCTTGAAGGCGAAGCCGACCAGGGTCAGCACGGCCCCCGCCTCGGCCAGCGGCTTGAGCTGGCCGGGTGCGTGCTCCAGGCCCTGGGCGACGGCACCGAGGTGCAGGCTGCCGCTGGCCGCGTAGACGAAGCCGATGCCGAGCAGCATCACGGCGGTCGCCGTCACCGAGGAGACGAAGAACTTGAGCGCGGCCTCCGCACCCCGCCCGTCCCGGCGCAGCGCGACCAGGGCGAAGGCGGGCAGCGAGGCGACCTCCAGGGCGATCACCATGGTGGCGAGGTCGCGGGAGGCGGGCAGCAGGGCGGCGCCGGTGGCGCTGGAGAGCAGCAGGAACCAGTACTCGCCGCGCGGCAGCTTCTCCTGGTCCACCGTGTGCACCGACAGCAGCGCGGCGATCAGCGCGCCGCCGAGGGCGAGCAGCTGGAACACCAGGGCGAAGTGGTCGGCGACGTACGAACACCCAGCGCTGTCAGTGGCCCCTGCTACGTTCTGCACGCAGAAGGTCGCTCGGGGTGACCCGCCGGTGAGGGGAAGGAGTGCGATGAGGGCGAGGGCGAGTCCGGCCGCGGTGAGGCGGCCGAGCCACTTCTTGTGCCGCTCGGGCAGGAACAGGTCGGTGACCAGGACGGCGAGGGCGGCCACCGCGGCGATCAGCGGGGGCGCGATCGCCACCCAGTCCACGGACTGGATCAGGCTGCCCGGGTTGGCTACGGCGAGGGAGATCACAGTGTGCTGCCCCGTGAAGTGAGGTCCGAGTGCGGCGGTGTGGGCTGCGAGCACGGTCAGCCACCCCCGAGGAGGTGCTTGACGGCGGGGTCGGAGAGGCCGAGCAGGAGCGCGGGCCAGAGGCCGGCGACCAGGGTGAGCGCGGCCAGCGGCGTCCAGCTGACGGCCTCGTACGGGCGCAGGTCGGCCAGCTCGGCCACCGGCGCGGGCTGCTCGGGGTCGCCCATGCAGACGCGCCTGACCACGATCAGCAGGTAGCCGGCGGTGAGGAGGGCGCCGAGGCCGGCCAGGACCATGTAGGTGACGAAGGCGGGGCGCGACAGGCCGTCGGCCGGGTGGAAGGCGCCGAACATGGCGAGCACCTCGCCCCAGAAGCCGGCCAGGCCGGGCAGGCCGAGGCTGGCGACGGCGGCGAAGGCGAGCAGCGCGCCGATCCGGGGCGCCCGGCCGTACAGGGCGGCGCCGGTGGCACCGGAGAGGGTGTCGAGGTCCGCCGTGCCGTAGCGGTCCTTGATGGCACCGACCAGGAAGAACAGCAGGCCGGTGATCAGACCGTGGGCGATGTTGGCGAACAGGGCGCCGTTGACGCCCACCGGGGTGAGGGAGGCGATGCCGAGCAGCACGAAGCCCATGTGGCCGACGGAGGAGTACGCGATCAGGCGCTTGAGGTCGCCCTTGGATCCGGGGCGGGCGAGCGCCAGGCAGGCCAGCGAGCCGTAGACGATGCCGACGGCGGCGAACGCGCCCAGGTAGGGGGCGAGCGTCGCGGTGCCGTCCGGCACGATCGGCAGCAGGACGCGGACCAGACCGTACGTCCCCATCTTCAGCAGCACGCCGGCGAGCAGCACCGAGCCCACCGTCGGCGCGGCGGTGTGCGCGTCGGGGAGCCAGCTGTGCAGCGGCCAGGCGGGGGCCTTGACCGCGAGCCCGACCATGATCGCCAGCGCGGCGATCACCTGGGTGGTGTGGCTCAGGCCGTTGCCGTGCCCGGCGGCCAGCGCCTGCATGTCGAAGGTGCCGGCCTTGCTACCGATCAGCAGGAAGCCGAGCAGCATCACGGCCGAGCCGAGCAGCGTGTAGAGGATGAACCGGTTGGCGGCCGGGGCCTTCGCGCCGCTCCCCCAGCGGGCGATCAGGAAGTACATCGGGATCAGCACGATCTCGAAGGCCACGAAGAAGAGCAGGAGGTCCAGCACCGCGAAGGTGGCGAGCATGCCGACTTCGAGGAGGAGGAACAGCCCGACGAAGGCCTGCGCCGACGGGACGCCCTCCCCGTCCGGCAGGCGCTTCTCCGAGTAGAGCGCGCAGAGGAAGGTGAGCAGCGCGGTCAGCACGATCAGCGGCAGCGAGACGCCGTCCACGCCGAGGTGGAAGCGCACGTGCAGGGCCGGGATCCAGGACACGTCGGTGGTGGCCTGCATCCGGGCGGGGTGGTCGTGGTCGAAGCCGGCCGCCAGGGCGACGGTGAGCAGGAACACCGCGCCGGTGACGACGGAGTTCAGCCGCAGGGCCCGCCGGTCGGCGGCGGCCCGGTCCGGCCCGAGCACCGGCGCCAGGGTGAGCGCGGCGCCGAGCAGTGGCAGCACCAGGAGGGCGATGAGGACTGCGTTCATCGGGGGCTCCTAGGGGCGGCGGTGGAGAGGACGGGGATGGAGGAGAACAGCACCGGCTACACCGCCACCAGGACGGCCAGCAGGACGACCGCGGCGAGCAGGGCGCTGAGGTAGGTCTGCGCGTTGCCGGTCTGCGCGAGCCGGACGGCCCGGCCGAGCAGGTTGGCACCGATCCCGCTGCCCTGGACGTAACCCTCGACGACCTCGCGGTCGAGGAAGCGGACCAGCTGGGCGGCGGCGGCCACCGGCCGGACGAACAGCGCGTGGTACAGCCGGTCCACGCCGAAGCCGTGCCGGGCCGGGCCGAACAGCGGGCCGAGCAGGGTGCGCCCGGGGTCGGCGACGATCACCTCGGCGGCCGGGGCACCGGCCTGCTCGGGCACCCGGCCGGCAGCGGCCGGGGCCGGACGTCCGGTGGCCACCCGCGCGGTCGCCGAGCGCCAGGCGCCGTAAGCGGCGAGCACACCGACCACGGCGAGCCCGGTGCCGGTCACGGCGGTGACGCCGGTGGGGCGCAGCGAGCCGCCGTCCAGCAGCGCGGGCAGCCAGTCCGAGCGCAGCCCGGCGATGCCGAAGGCCATGGTCGGGACGGCCAGCACCCAGAGCGGCCAGCGCATCGCGGGCGGCTCGGCGGTGGCCGGGTCGGCCTCGTCCAGCTCGGGCGAGTACGGCGCGTCGGCCTCGTGGTCGGCCGCCGCGGTGGCCCGGTCGGCGGCGGGCAGCACCTCGGGTGCCACCGCCGCGGCCCCGGCCGGGCTGTGGAAGGCGAGCAGGAACAGCCGGGTCGCGTAGGCGCCGGTGAGCAGCGCGGTGAGGGCCGCCGAGATCAGCACGATCCACCCGGCCGCCTGCGGCACCGCCGAGGCCGGTCCGAGCCCGTTGGTCAGCGCCTCGCCATTGGCGGCGTGCTCGGCGGCGGTGAGCACCGCCTCCTTGCTGAAGAAGCCGGAGAACGGCGGCAGGCCGGCCAGGGCGAACAGGGCGATGCCCATCGTCCAGTACGCGTCCGGCACCCGTCGGCGCAGCCCCGGGATCCGGGACATCGCGGAGAGCGAGTTGGTGTGCGCGGCGTGGATCACCACACCGGCGGCCAGGAACAGCAGCGCCTTGAACGCGCCGTGGCTGACCAGGTGGAAGACGGACGCCTCGCGGTCACCGCTGGCCAGCGCGCCGGCCATGTAGCCGAGCTGGCCGACGGTGGAGTAGGCGAGCACCCGTTTCAGGTCGTCCTGGGCGAGCGCGCAGAGCGCCGAGCCGATCATCGTCACGGCGGCCATCACCGCGAGCACGACCAGCGCCGCACCCGACAGCAGGAACACCGGCAACAGCCGGGCGACCAGGTAGATGCCCGCCGCGACCATGGTGGCCGCGTGGATCAGCGCGGAGACCGGCGTCGGGCCGGCCATCGCGTCCGGGAGCCAGGTGTGCAGCGGGAACTGCGCGCTCTTGCCGGCCACGCCGGCGAGCAGCAGCAGGGCGGTCAGCGTCGGGTGGCCGAGCTTGCCCTCACCCGCGGCCGCCAGCACGTCCGGGATCCGGAAGCTGCCGGTGTCCGCGCCGAGCAGGAAGATCCCGAACAGGAACGGCACGTCGCCGAGCTTGGTGACCAGGAAGGCCTTGAGCGAGGCCGAGCGGGCGTCCGCGGTCTCCCAGTGGTGGCCGATCAGGAAGTACGAGCAGACGCCCATGACCTCCCAGCCGACCAGCAGCACGATCAGGTCGCCCGAGTAGACCACCAGGAACATCGCGGCGGTGAACAGCGAGACCAGCGCCGCGTACGAGGGGTAGCGGGGGTCGGACTTCAGGTACGCGGTCGAGTAGACCTGGACGCAGGTGGCGACCACACCGACCAGCACGGAGATCAGCGAGCTGAAGCCGTCCAGGTGGATGGCGAGCGCGATGTCCGGGCCGCCGGTCGGGGTGAGCCGGGTGGCGGCGTCCAGGGCCTGGCCGGCGCCGAGTTGGAGGGCGACCACCAGGGCGAGCACGGCCGAGACGGCGACCGGGACGATCGCCAGCGGCCGGGCCAGCCCGGGCGCCTTCTTGCCGACGGCGAGGGTCGCGGCGGCGCCGAGCGCAGGCAGCGCGGGGACGAGGGCGGGCAGGGCGAGGTTCATGCGGCGGCCTGGCCCTTCAGCGCCTCGGCTCCGTTCGGCGCCTCCTCGACGGGGAGCGTCTCGGCCGGGTCGCCGAGCGCGGTGGCCCGGTCGATGTCCGCGGTGCCCCGGGCCCGGAACAGCAGCAGGACGATGGCGAGCCCCAGCCCGATCTCGGCGGCGGCGACGGTGATGGTGAACAGGGTGAGCGCCTGCCCGGCGTGCAGCGAGTCGCGCAGCCAGGCGTCGAAGGCGACCAGGTTGAGGTTGACGGCGTTGAGCATCAGCTCGACGGACATCAGCACCAGGACGGCGTTGCGCCGGGCGAGCACGCCGTACACGCCGACGCTGAACAGCAGCGCGGCGAGGACGACGGGGTAGGCGAGGTGCATCAGCTCTCCTCCGACGCGGACGACGCGGACGACGCGGGCGCGGAGGGCTTGGGCGCGGTCGCGGCGACCGTCCCGTTGGACCCGACCGGCCGCCCGGCGCGCAGCTTGCCCGCCCGGGGCGCCGGCACCCGCCGCTCGGAGCCGCGCGACAGCACGATCGCGCCGACCAGCGCCGCCAGCAGCAGCACGGACAGCGCCTCGAAGGGCAGCACCCAGTGCCGGAACAGGCTGGCCCCGGTGACGGAGGCCGAGCCGCCGCCCGCGCCGAGGTCGATCCAGGAGCTCCGGAAGGCGTCGACCACCAGCGTCACGAGCGTCCCGGCCGAGGCCAGCGCCACGACCAGGGCGACCCAGCGATTCTTGGAGTCGGCGTCCGGCGAGCGCCCGATCGGCGCCTTGGTGAGCATCAGTCCGAACAGCACCAGGACGATCACCGAGCCCAGGTAGATCAGCACCTGCACCCAGGCGATGAACTCGGCCGTGAGCAGCAGGAACTCCACCGCCAGCCCGCCGAGCGCGACCACCAGCCAGAGCGCGGCGTGCACCAGCTGCTTGGTGGTCACGGCGACGATCGCCGAGCCGAGCACCGCGATGCCGACCAGCAGGAAGACGATCTCCTGGCCGGTCGGGGACAGGAACGAACGGGCGGCCGGCTCCAACGAACCGGTCGCCGCGAGAAGCGTGGCAGCGGCGGTCATGCGTCGTCACCCTTCTCCTCAAGAGCGGCCGCGGCCGCCAGCTTGTCCGCCGCCTTGCGCGCGGTGGCGATCTCCTTGGGCTCCTCGGCCGCCGGGTCCAGGGCCGGCGGCGCCGGGACGGTCCACATCCACTCCCGGAGCTTCTCCCGCTCATGGGTCAGTTCGTGGATGTCCGTCTCCGCGTACTCGAACTCCGGCGACCAGAACAGCGCGTCGAAGGGGCACACCTCGATGCAGATCCCGCAGTACATGCAGAGCGAGAAGTCGATGGCGAAGCGGTCCAGCACATTGCGGGTGCGGGCCCGCGCGTTCGGCTCGGCGGCCGGCAGCGTCTCCTTGTGGGAGTCGATGTAGATGCACCAGTCCGGGCACTCGCGCGCGCAGAGCATGCACACCGTGCAGTTCTCCTCCAGCAGCGCGATGACGCCGCGCGAACGCGGCGGCAGCACCGGCTGCACGTCGGGGTACTGCGCGGTGACGCTCTTCTTCGTCATCGTCCGCAGCGTCACGGCCAGCCCCTTGGCAAGGCCGATACCCGGAAAACTCATGAGATCGCCACCTTGATGATGCCGGTGAGGGCCAGCTGGACGAGCGCGAGCGGAATCAGCACCACCCACGCGAAGCGCATCAGCTGGTCCTCGCGCAGCCGCGGGTAGGTGACCCGCAGCCAGATGACCACGAAGGCCAGCGCGAAGGTCTTGAGGAGCATCCAGAGCCAGCCGAGCTGGTCCGACATCGGCCCGTGCCAGCCGCCCAGGTAGAGCACCGCCGTCAGCGCGGACACCACCAGGATGCCCACGTACTCGGACAGCAGGAACAGCGCGAAGCGCAGGCCGGTGTACTCGGTGTACGCGCCGAAGATGATCTCCGAGTCGGCGACCGGCATGTCGAACGGCGGCCGCTGGAGCTCGGCCAGACCGGCCGTGAAGAAGACGAAGGCGCCGATGATCTGCCAGGGCAGCCAGTACCACTGCCAGGCGTCCAGGATCCCGGGCAGCGACAGCGTGCCGGCGGCCATCGCCACCGAAGCCGCCGCCAGCACCATCGGCAGCTCGTACGACATCAGCTGCGCGGCCGTGCGCAGACCGCCGAGCAGCGAGAACTTGTTCGCCGAGGCCCATCCGGCCATCAGCTTGCCGATCACACCGACGCCCATCACGGCCAGCACGAAGAACAGGCCGGCGTCGATCGCCTGGCCGACGAAGCCGTTCGGGCCGACCGGGATGGCCAGCAGCACGAACAGGTACGGCAGCAGCGAGACGGCGGGGGCCAGCTGGAAGATCCGGCGGTCCGCCCCGGCCGGGACGATGTCCTCCTTCTGCGCGAACTTCACGCCGTCCGCGACGAGCTGCGCCCAGCCGTGGAAGCCGCCCGCGTACATCGGGCCGAGCCTGCCCTGCATGTGCGCCATGACCTTGTGCTCGGTCTGGCCGATGACCAGCGGGAAGAGCAGGAAGACCACGAGGGTGGCGACGCAGCGGAGCAGCGTGTCGAGCAGGTTCATGCGCCGTCTCCGTCCTGGTCGGCCGCGCCGGCCGGGTTCTCGTCCTGCTGCCCGCCCGGCTCGCCCTGCTGCTCACCCGACGGCTTCTCGTCGTGGGCGGGCACCGGGTTGTGCCAGGGCGCGTCGGAGGACCGGGGCCGGGCGGGGGCCTTGGGCTCGACGGCCGGTTCGTCGGCCGGTTCGTCGGCCGTCTGGCTGACCGACCCCTCGGACACCGACCGAGTCCGCCGCGGCCGGTCCGCCCGCACGGGCGGGGCGCCATCGGCCGGAGCGGCGGGAGTGGCCGCAGTGGCCGCAGCCTCGGCGGCCGCCGGAGCCTCGGCACCCGTCTGGCTCGCCGACCCCTCCGACACCGAGCGGGTCCGCCGCGGCCGGTCCGACCGCACCGAGGGCGCGCCCTCGGCACCGGCGGCACCGGCGGCACCGGCCGCAGCCGCTCGGGGCGTCCGCCCCGCCGCGCCCGCCGCCCGCGCACCGCGCGCGGGCCGCTCGGCCACCGGCGGCAGGGTGCCCTTGAGCGGCCCCCACTCGTTCGGGTCCGGCACACCGGCCGGCTGCATCTTGCGACGGGCCGGCCCGTCGCCGTGGTCCGACTCGCCCGGCTCCTTGGCACCCGGCCAGGCCTTGGCGACCCGCGCCGCGAGCACGAACTCCTTGCGCAGCGGGTGCCCCTCGAAGCCCTCCGGCAGCAGCAGGGTGGCCAGGTAGGGGTGCCCGGGGAAGTCGATGCCGAACATCTCGTGGGTCTCGCGCTCGTGCCAGGCGGCACCCGCGTACACCGCGACGGCGCTCGGCAGCGCGGCCTCGCCGCGCGGCACCCGGGTGCGCAGCGCGAGGTGGCGCACGCCCGGCGCCTCGACGGCGGCCAGGTGCGCGACCACGGAGAAGCCCTCGGCGAGCTCGTCGACCGCGCTCAGCCAGTCGAAGAACGCCAGGCCCAGCACGTCCCGGGCGTTGGTGAGCGCCTCGATCCAGCGCTCGGCCGGGACGTCGACGGTGATCAGTCCGTACGCCTCGGCGCCGGTCGCCCACTCCCCGACCGACGCCGCACACTGCTCAGGCGTGGTCACGAGACCCCTCCCTCAGACGAACCGGCCGACGAACCGGCCGACGAACCGGCGGAAGGCCCCGCCACCAGCGGACGGCGCAGCGCCGCCGCGGGCGCGGTGTAGCGGCCGGGCAGGGACTCGGCGGCGATCTTCTCCTGCAGCTTGAGGATGCCCTGGAGCAGCGCCTCGGGCCGGGGCGGGCAGCCGGGCACGTAGACGTCGACCGGGATGATCTGGTCCACGCCCTTGGTCACCGAGTAGGAGTCCCAGTACGGGCCGCCGGAGTTGGAGCAGGCGCCGAAGGAGATGACGTACTTCGGCTCGGGCATCTGCTCGTAGAGCCGCTTGACAGCGGGCGCCATCTTGTCGGTGACCGTGCCGGAGACGATCATCAGGTCCGCCTGACGGGGCCCGGGCGCGAAGGGGATGACACCCATCCGGATGAAGTCGTGCTTGGCCATGGACGCAGCGATGAACTCGATCGCGCAGCAGGCCAGGCCGAAGTTGAAGCACCAGAGGCTGTAGCGACGGCCCCAGTTGAGCACGACCTTGACCGGGTCGGGCGCGAGCCGCGCGAGCGGGCCGATGCCGCGGCGCTCGACGGCGCCGGGGCGGGACGGGTCCGGCAGGCCGAGCGGGACGGGACCGCCCTGCGCGCCGTGCGAGTGGGTGTGCGTCACGTCCATTCCAGAACGCCCTTCTTCCAGGCGTAGAGCAGCCCGACCGCGAGGAAGCCGATGAAGAGGAACATCTCGATCAGCGTTCCGGCCCCGTACCCGGGGCTGGCGAAGACGGTCGCCCACGGGAACAGGTAGATCGCGTCGACCGCGAAGATCACGTACAGGAACGCGTACACGTAGTAGCGGATCTGGGTGTGCGCCCAGTCCTCGCCCACCGGGTCCACGCCGCACTCGTAGGTGAGGAGCTTCTCGGGCGAGTAGACCACCGGCCGCAGCAGGCGGTTGGCGGTGAACGCCACCGTGAGGAAGAGCACCCCGACGACGGCCAGCAGGCCCATCGCGGCGTACGCGTCGAAGTAGCCGCTGCCGACCGCCGGGCCGGCCGCGACGGCAGCCGCCTGCTGCCCCTTCATGCTTCGCCTCCACCTCGGCCGTGAATCCGTCCCTCAAGACAGTTCTACGACGTTTCCTCGCACGCTCTTAACGATGGCCAATGCGTGAGTCTAAGGGGACGGCTCCGCTCCACCCGAACCGTGCCCGATCGGCAAGACGACTCGTGGACGGCCGGGCACGTGCCCGGGTGCCGGAGCGGGGGGTGCGGGGCAGGGAGGTGGGGATAACCCCCGGCCGGGAAGACGCATCACCCCCATGGCACCTCCCGTCCCCGGTTCGGGAAGCTTGGTCCACCAGTCCACCAGCTCGACCGACAGGAACGGATGATCCGATGAAGCCGCTGCACCGCCGAGCCGTGGACGCCGTCAAGGAGCAGGACGCTCGGATGGAGCGCCCGCCGCTGTACGGCGCACGGATGTGGCGGCAGGTCGGTCAGCTGATGCTCAACCTGCCGCTCGGCATCGCCGGCTTCGTCCTGGCGGTCACCACGCTCTCGGTCGGCCTGGGCCTGTCGATCACGGTGATCGGTCTGCCGCTGCTGGCCGGCGGGCTGGCCGTCTCCCGCTCCCTGGGCGGGCTGGGCCGGCGCCGGGCGCGCTCGGCGTACGGCTCCGCGATCGACGACCCGGAGCCGGTCCGGCCGCGCCGCCCGGGGCTGGTCGGCTACACCATCGCCCACCTCACCGACCTGCTGAACTGGCGGTCGGCGCTCTACAACGTGCTGATGCTGCCCTGGGGCATCCTCAGCTTCACGCTGTCCCTGGTCTCGGTCGTGGTGCTGTGGCCGGTGCTGCCCTGGGTGGTGCGTTCGATGGCGGCGATCGACCGGATCCTGATCGAGTCGCTGCTCTTCCCGGGCGCCCTGGCCGAGCGGGTGCGCGAGCTGGAGGACGACCGCGGCACCGTGGTCGACACCGCCGCCGCCGACCTGCGCCGGATCGAGCGCGACCTGCACGACGGCGCCCAGGCCCGGCTGGTCGCGCTGGCGATGGACCTCGGCATGGCCAAGGAGCGGCTGCGCGAGGTGGAGTCCGAGGAGGACATGGCGGCCGCCACCCGGATGGTCGACAACGCGCACGGCGAGGTGAAGCTGGCCCTGCAGGAGCTGCGCGACCTGGCCCGCGGCATCCACCCGGCGGTGCTCACCGACCGCGGCCTGGACGCGGCGCTGTCCGCGGTCGCGGCCCGTTGCACCGTCCCGGGCGGGGTGAAGGTGAACGTGGACCTGGCCGGGTCGGACGGCGAACCCGAGCGCCCGGACTCGGCGGTCGAGGGCATCGCCTACTTCACCGTCAGCGAGCTGCTGACCAATGTCTCCAAGCACGCGGGCGCCCGCACCGCCTCGGTCGAGGTCTGGCGTTCGGACGACCAGCTGATGCTGCTGGTCCAGGACGACGGCAAGGGCGGGGCGGCCCCGTACCCGGGCAGCGGCCTGGCCGGGCTGGCCGAGCGGATCCGGGCGGTGGACGGGGTGTTCCTGGTGGCCAGCCCGGCGGGCGGCCCGACCACGGTCACCGTCGAGCTGCCCTGGCACACCCACACCGCCCGCCGCTGAGCGCCCGGAGGCGGCGAAAGGCGCCGGGACCCGGTCGAGGAAGTGGACGGGGTCCCGGCACCCGGTCCGGTGCGGCGCCCGGCCCGCGGAACCCTTGCGCGGCGTGCGGGCCGACGGCGCACCGGAGCTCAGGTCACCCCTACGAGCCGGTCGCCAGCGTGCCGAGCGTGACCTCGGCGGTCTGGCTCTTGCCGTCCCGGGTGTAGGTGACGGTGACCTTGCTGCCCGGCGTGAGCGAGGCGAGCGCGGTGGTGAGCGCGTTCAGCGAGTCGACCGGAGTGTCGTCGATCTTGGTGATGACGTCGCCGGGCTGCAGCCCCGCCGCGGCGGCCGCGCCGCCCGTGCCGACCGCGACGATGACCGCGCCGGCCGGCTGGAACTGCTGGTTGAAGCTGGTCCGGGCGGTGATGCCGAGGGCGGCCCGGCCCGAGTTGGTGACCTTGCCCTGCTTGATCAGCTGGTCGGTGATGCTGGTGATGGTGGACGCCGGGATGGCGAAGCCGATGCCGGGGGCGGACACGCCGTTGGTCTGCGGCTCGGTCGCGGCGAGGGTGTTGATCCCGATCACCTGGCTGTCCAGATTGACCAGCGCGCCGCCGCTGTTGCCCGGGTTGATCGCGGCCGAGGTCTGCACCATGTTGCCGATGGTGGCGCCCGGCGAGCCGACGCCCCGGGGTTCGGTGACGGTCCGCCCGGTGGCCGAGACGATGCCCTGGGTGACGCTGCTGGAGAGCCCGAGCGGGCTGCCCATGGCGAGGGTGATCTGGCCGAGCTCGACCTTGCTCGAATCGCCGAAGACGGCCGGTTTGAGGCCGCTCGGCGGACTGCTGAGCTTGATCACCGCGAGGTCGGAGTCGGGGTAGCTGGCGACCAGGGTGGCGTCCAGCGACTTGGTGGTGTTGGCGAGGGTGACGGTGAAGGCGGTCGCGGTGCCGACCACGTGGGCGTTGGTGACGATGTCGCCCTTGTCGTCGTAGACGATCCCGGAGCCGAGGCTCTCCCCGGTGGTGATCTGGACCACCGAGGGCAGTACGTCGGCGATCACCTTCTGGTAGGCGTCCTGGAGCTGGTTGCCGCTGCCCGGCTGGTTGGTCGGGGTGGAGGCGGCCTGCTTGGTGGCGCCGGACGGGGAGGCGGTCGACGCCGGGGTGGAGGCGGAGGACGAAGAGGAGGACGAGCCGCTGCAGCCGGCCAGCGCCAGCGCCGTCAGCGCCGCGACCGCGCCCGGGGCGAACAGGCGACGGTGGGCCGCCCTGTGCCCGGTCGGCCCGGGGCCGGCCGGCCGCGGGCGGTTGTGTTCCTTCTTGCGGCTCACCTGGCTGCCTCCGATTCGTCACCACGCCGAAGGGCGCGGGTGTGAGAGCACGGAAATCCTTGTCAGGATTTCACCGATTTGTCCGAATTGCTGGCTGGACTCGCCCGCCCGGGGTGACCCGCATGCGAACGCCTAGGATTGCCGCATGACTTGGTTGATCACCGGCGGTGCCGGATACATCGGCGGGCACGTCGTCCGTCAGCTGCTCGACGCCGGCGAGCGCGTCGCCGTCCTGGACGACCTCAGCACCGGCGACGCCTCCCGGGTGCCGGCCGGCGTCCCGCTGATCCAGGGCTCCACCCTGGACCGCGCCGCCCTGGACGCCGCGATCCGCGAGCACGGCGTCGAGGGCATCCTGCACTTCGCCGCCAAGAAGCAGGTCGGCGAGTCGGTCGAGCAGCCGTTCCTCTACTACCGCGAGAACATGATCGGCCTGCAGACGGTCCTGGAGGCCGCGGCCGAGGGCGGCGTCAAGCGCTTCCTGTTCTCCTCCTCCGCCGCCGTCTACGGCATGCCGGACGTCGACCTGGTCACCGAGTCCACCCCGTGCGCCCCGATGAGCCCGTACGGCGAGACCAAGCTGGCCGGCGAGTGGCTGGTCGCCGCCGCGGGCAAGGCCCACGGGATGTCCACCGTGGCCCTGCGCTACTTCAACGTGGCCGGCGCCGCCTCGCCCGAGCTCTCCGACGCGGGTGTGTTCAACCTGATCCCGATGGTCTTCGAGCGGCTCACCGCCGGCAAGGCGCCGCTGGTCTTCGGCGACGACTACCAGACCCCGGACGGCACCTGCGTCCGCGACTTCATCCACGTCTCCGACATCGCCTCGGCCCACGTGGCGGCCGCCAAGCGGCTGGCCGCCGACCCGGCCGGCGCGACCTCGCTGGTGCTCAACATCGGCCGCGGCGAGGGCGTCAGCGTCAAGGAGATGATCGAGGCGATCGGCAAGGTCACCGGTTACGACACCACCCCCGAGATGGCCCCGCGCCGCCCCGGCGACCCGGCCCGGGTGGTGGCCTCCGCCGACCTGATCCAGCGCGAGCTGGGCTGGAGCGCGAGCCACGACGTGGCGGAGATGGTCTCCTCCGCGTGGGAGGGCTGGTGCAGCCGCCACCCCGAGGCCCGCAAGGCCTGAGGTCTGAGGCCTCAGGCCTGACCGTCCGGGCCTGAGCGCCCGGGCCCTGGCCCTCGGCCACCACCGGACCGGCGGTGTCCGCCCCGCTCAGCGGGCGGGCACCGCCGTGCCGTAGTAGGCGTCCAGCGCGTACACGCAGCGGTCCTTGGAGCCGACGAAGACCCGCCCGCCGACCGCCACCGGGGAGCCGGTGAGCTCGCCCTTGGTGCCGAGCTCCCAGCGCAGCTGACCGGTCGCCAGGTCCAGCGTGTGCAGCGAGTGGTCCCGGCTGCCCAGGTGCACCAGGCCGTCGGCCACCGCCGGGGAGCCGACGATCTCGCCGCGCGCGGTGTAGCGCCAGCGCTCCCGGCCGGTCGCCGCCTCGAAGGCGTACAGCACCTCGCCGCTGCCCACCAGCACCATGCCGTCCCCGACCACCACCGGCTCGGCGCCCTGGCGGCTGCCGGTGACCCCGCGCCAGCGGTCCAGGCCGGTGGCCGCGTCCAGCGCGTAGAGCGTGCCCAGGTAGTCGGCCACGTAGACCGCGTCGGCGTCCAGGGCGGGCGGGGTGAACAGCACCACCGGTGCCTCGAAACGCCAGCGCTCGACCCCGCTGGCCGCGTCCAGCGCGTACACCCGGGTGCCGGCCGTCACGTACAGCAAGCCGCCGCGCTCGACCGGGTGCGAGGGCACGTCCTCACCGACCGGGAAGGACCAGCGCAGGCCCGCGCCGCGCGGGTCCACGCAGCGCAGCCGCCCGGCGCCGTAGTAGTAGGCGGCGCCGGCCACCAGGACCGGGCCGGACTGCGGGTTCTCGTAGTCCTGCTGGGCGTCGTCCGCACGCCACAGCTCGGCGCCGGTGGCGGCCGCGCGCAGCTGGACACCGCCGCCGCGGACGCCGCAGCAGAGCACCCCGTCGGCGGCGGAGAGCGAGTAGACCCAGCCGTCCAGCGAGGTGCGCCAGCGCTCGGTGCCGTCCGCGACGTCCACGGTGTACAGGTGCGGGCCGTCCGCGGCGTGCACCCGGCCGGCGTCCACCGCGAGCGCCCAGGCGACGTCCCGGGTCTTGTAGCGGCGCTCGCCGGAGGCGATGTCCAGCGCGTGCACCTCGAAGCTGGAGACGAAGAGCGTGCCGTCGGCGACCACCGGGGTGCCCCAGACGTCATTGGACATCCGGAACCGCCAGGGGCGCCAGCGGGCGGCCGGGGCGGGGGTCGGGGCGGGGGTCGGGGCCGGCACCGGGGGTGCCGGCGGGGTCGGGGCCGGCGCCGTCCGGCGGACCCAGTCGGTCTCGGCCGGGGCGGTGGTCGGTCCGGGCTGCTCGTGCTCGGCCCGCGGCCCCGGGCCTATCCGGACCGAGGCGCCGGACAGCTGCACCTCGACACCGACCCCGCCGGTGGGCGCGCGGTGCTTGTTCTTGGAGGGGATCTTCGCGGTCGGGATCTCGGCCTCCGAGCCCGGCCCGGGGCGCGGCACGCTGTGCACCGGCCCGGCCGGCGGCGGCGCGTGCCGGGCGCCCGGATGGGTGCGCGGGTCGTCCAGGCCGGGGTGCTGCGGCGGGATCTGCGGCTGCGGGGCCGGCGGGTGCGACGGCTGCGGGTGCGACGGCTGCGGCTCGACCGGGCCGGCGTACGGGCGGGGCGGCGGCGCGCTCGGGCGGCGCCCGCGCTTGCGCTCGATCAGCTCCAGCGCGTTGGCGGGCAGCCAGTCGCCGGCCTCGCCGGAGGCGTCGTCCCGGGAGAACAGGTGCGGGGCCAGCTCGGCCTGGATCTGCGCCGGGGTCGGCCGGTGCTCGGCCGCCTGCTGCATGCAGGCCCGGACCAGGTCCATCAGCTCGGGCGGCATGCCGGACAGGTCCGGCTCCTCGCGCAGCAGCTGGAACACCGTCTCGACCGGGTTGGAGCCGCGGTACGGCGGGTGCCCGGTGGCGCAGAAGACCATCAGCGAGCCGAGCGAGAAGACGTCGCTGGCGCCCCGGACGGTCCGGCTGTCCCGGGCCTGCTCGGGCGACATGTAGGCCGGGGTGCCGACCGCGACGTTGGTCATGGTGAGCCGGGTGCTGGAGACCCCGGACGCGATGCCGAAGTCGATCACCTTGGGGCCGTCCTCGACCACCAGGACGTTGGAGGGCTTGAGGTCGCGGTGGATCAGACCGGCCCCGTGGATGGACTGCAGCGCCTCGGCGATGCCCGCGACCAGCCAGCGGGTGGCCTCCACCGGCAGCGGGCCGCACTCCTCGACCAGGTCCTCCAGCGAGGGCGCCGGGATGTACGCGGTGGCCAGCCAGGGCACCCTGGCGTCCGCGTCGGCGTCCACCACGGCCGCGGTGTAGAAGCCGCCGACCGTCTTGGCGGCCGCGATCTCCCGCGCGAAGCGGACCCGGAACAGCTCGTCCTCGGCCAGTTCCCCCCGGACGGTCTTGATGGCCACCCGGCGCCCGGCCGCGGAGCGCGCCAGGTAGACCAGCCCCATCCCACCCGCGCCGAGTCGCCCCAGCACCTCGAAGGGCCCGATCCGCCTCGGATCGTGCGCCGTCAGCTGGTCCACTCCGCTGCCACCTCCCCGTTTCCGCACCCGCCGCGTGGTGCCGGTCCCGATTCTCCAATGCCGCCCGGCGCATCTCCAACCTCCCCCGCCCGGAGGGGCCCGCCGGACAGTGGCCTGGTCAGCGATGACGGAACGGCCGGATTATGACGCCCGCTCCGGCTGCGCCTTGCGTCAGCCGACCCGGACCGTCGGTTTCCACCCCCCAAGGGCAGTCACGCTCTGTCACCAGACCACCCCTCAGCGGACTCGCCGTCACGCTATGGGGTCAAAAGCACACGGGGGGGCTTCAACAGCCCCTTCGGAGCCCGGTGAATATCCGTCCGAAGTGGTTCATGCCGCTATAACCAGCCCCCGTGCGGAGTAATAGTCGCATCACCGAATCGCGCCAAGATCGTGCCACGGTAAGCTGACGGCATGACAGGACAAGTTCGCACCGTCGACGGTCGCGTCGCCGGGCGACGCGGACAGGAGACGCGGCAGAAGCTGCTCGACTGCCTCCGCGAGATGCTCAGCACGTCGCCCTATCGGGACGTCAAGGTCATCGACGTCGCCCGTATGGCGGGTACCTCCCCCGCGACCTTCTATCAGTACTTCCCAGATGTCGAGGGCGCAGTCCTCGAAATCGCCGAGGAAATGGCCAAGGACGCCGACACCCTCAAAGAGCTGGTGGCCGGAAAGTCCTGGGCAGGGAAGTCCGGTCCGACCACTTCGGAAGAACTGGTCGACGGATTCCTTGCCTTCTGGCGCAAGAACGACGCCATTCTGCGAGTGGTCACGCTCGGTGCCGCGGAAGGGGACAAGCGGTTCTTCAAGATCCGCATGACCGTCCTCAACTCGGTCGCCAAGCCGCTCGCGGAGGCCGTCAAGGAACTCCAGGCGAAGGGTCAGGCCGACAAGTCGCTCGACCCGAACGCCGTCTCCGGCGCTCTGGTCTCGCTGCTCGCATCGGCGGCCGAGCACCAGAAGGCCTTCACCTCCTGGGGCGTCAAGGTCAAGGACCTCAAGCCCAACCTCGCTCCCCTGGTGTACCTGGGTGTCACCGGGAAGAAGGCGCCCAAGTAAGACCATCCGTTCGATCCATCATCCGCTCCGCGCGCAGCCCCGGCCTCCTGTCCGGGGTAAGACGGACGGCGGCCGTGTCCTCGGGGGAGGTCCGCCGACGTACCGCAGGCGCGCCAGACATGCCGGTGGGCGAGCACCCCTCACACAGGGTGCCCGCCCACCGGCATGCTGCTATTCGCTGTGACTCGCCCGCTCGCCTCCGGGGCGGGGGTCGCCCACCCACCTCCAGAGCCCTCCGACCCGACACCGACGGTCGGCGCTCCCTCTCGGCACCGGCGCGCCCCTTCGGCTCGGGGCGGACGGGCCGTCGCGAGCGGGCTACGGGCAGCGGACGACCTGGCCGGCGTAGGCGAGGCCGCCGCCGAAGCCGAAGAGCAGCACCGGGTCGCCCGGGGAGAGCACGCCGCGTTCGACCAGCTTGGAGAAGGCGAGCGGGATCGAGGCGGCCGAGGTGTTGCCGGAGTCGACCACGTCCCGGGCCACCACGGCGTCGCCGAGGCCCAGCTTCCTGGCGATCGCGTCGATGATCCGCAGGTTGGCCTGGTGCGGGACGAATCCCTTGAGCTCCGAGGGGTCGATCCCGGCCCGCTCACAGGCTTCGCGGGCGAGCGGGGCGAGCTGGGTGGTGGCCCAGCGGAACACCGACTGGCCCTGCTGGCTGATCACCGGGTCCCAGCCCGTGATCACCACGGCGTCGCCCTTCTCCGGCTCGGAGCCCCAGACCACCGGCCCGATGCCGGGCTCGGCGCCCTCCTCCTGGACCTCGACCACCGCGGCGCCCGCGCCGTCGCCGAAGATCACGCAGGTGGAGCGGTCGGTCCAGTCGAGGGTGTCGGACATCCGCTCGGCGCCGATCACCAGCGCGCGGCGGGCCGCGCCGGCCCGGATCGCGTGGTCGGCGGTGGCCAGTGCGTAGGAGAAGCCGGAGCAGACCGTGTTGATGTCGTACGCGGCGGGCGAGCGCACGCCCAGCCGGGCGGCCACGGCGGCGGCGGTGTTGGGGCTGCGCTCGATGGCAGTGCAGGTGGCGACCACGACCAGGTCGATGTCCTCGGGCGTCCGACCGCTGTTGGCCAGCGCCTTCTGCGCGGCCTCGGTGGCGAGGTCGACCAGGGTCTCGCCCTCGGCGATGTGCCGGGTGCGGATGCCCACCCGGGTGCGGATCCACTCGTCATCGGTGTCGACGAGCGCCGCCAGGTCGTCGTTGCTGAGGACCTTGGGGGGCTGGTAGTGGCCGAGTGCCACAATGCGCGAACCGCTCATGGTGCCATGGAACCGGGTTACTCGCTGGTCAGCAGGGCATGACCGGCTACAGGATCCGAACCTGTGATCTGTAGGAGATCGACAAGGCCTCTTGGGGCGCCTGGCTTGGGCGTATGCCGAGGTCAGGCCGCCAACGTGGTGGCGTCGCCCATCACGATGACGGGGTGGGCGCTCGGGTCCAGGGTGCGGACCAGCTGGGCCATCTTGTCCTCGGGGATCGACACGCAGCCGTGGGTGGGCCCGTCGTGGTCCACGTGGAGCCAGATGCCTCCGCCCTTCTTGGCGCCCATCGGGCGGCGCGTGTCGAGCGGGGAGTTGCCGGGGACCCGGTTGTAGTTGATCGCGACCACGTAGTCGAAGGAGCCGGCCAGCTGGTCGCCGAAGAAGCCGGTGCCGGAGACCACGAAGCTCGGGTCCTTGTCGTACGGGAGCTTGCTGCCCGGGTCGGCGTTGCGGCCGCCCGCGTCGGTGAGCGAGAAGACGCCGATCGGGCTGCGCAGGTCGCCCTCGTTGTGGTCGGCGGTCCAGCCGTTCTTGCCGTTGTGACCGTTCCACGTCTCGCCGGCCAGCCAGCGGCCCTCGGGGGTGCGGGTCCAGAGGACGACGGTGTTCTTGTCGGTGTTCTTGTCGGCGCCGGAGGCGACCACGACCTGGGTGGTCTCGGCGGGGATCTTCGCGGTGAAGGTGGCGCCGAGGCCGGGTATCGCGGCCAGCGAGCCGTCCGGGCGGGTCTCGCTGCGACCGGCGGCCGGGGGCGCGGCCTGCCGGTCGGCGGCGGCCTGGACGGCGGCGGAGGCGGGCGCGGGCTGGTCGGGCTTGCTGACGCCCTCGGGGCCGGGGCCGTCGGCGGCGGTGATGCCGGGCTTGGCGTCGTCCTGGCCGACGGTGTACCAGCCGGCGGCGGCCGCGACCAGCAGGGCGGTGCCGGCCATCACGGCCTTGCCGTGACGTTTCTGCTTCGCCTTGCGCCGTCGGCCCCGGGCGGCGGCCCTGCCACCCGACACGGCGGCCGCGACGGGGACGACCGGGGCGAGGGGCTCGACCGGTGCGGGCTCCTCGTGGACCGGCTGCTCGTACACCGGCTGGCCGTACACCGGCTCCGGCTCCGCCGGGTACGGCTGGTACGGCTGGAACGGCTGCTCGTACGCCTCGAAGTACCCGTCGGCGGCCTGCGGGGCCTCCTGGGACTCGCCGTAGTAGTAGTCCTGCTGCACCGGCTGCCGGTACGGCTCGTACGCGTCGTACGGCGCCTCGTGCGGCTGCTGCGGCACCCCGTACACCGGCTCCTGCATCGGCTCGTACGGCGGGTACTCGGTGGCGCGATGAGAACCGGACATGCCGTCGATCCTGCCAAACGCCGTACCCGTTGGTAAACCCGGGTCGCGTGCGGGAGCCGTGAAGACGCCGCCGTCCGGGCCCGATTACGGCCCGGACGGCAGGAAGTTCGCAGGTCAGAGGCGCATCGCCTGCGGGGCCTCGCGACGCATCGGGTCCGGGCCCTCGTACTCGCGGATGACCTCGTAGCGGGTGTTGCGCTCGACCGGTCGGAAGCCGGCGTCACGGATCAGACCGAGCAGGTCCTCGCGGCCGAGCTTGTTCGGCGTGCCGAAGTTGTCCGCGTCATGGGTGATCTTGTACTCGACCACCGAGCCGTCCATGTCGTCCGCGCCGTGGCTGAGCGCCAGCTGCGCGGTGGCGACGCCGTGCATCACCCAGAAGACCTTGACGTGCGGGACGTTGTCGAACAGCAGCCGGGAGACGGCGAAGGTCTTCAGCGCCTCGGCGCCGGTGGCCATCTCGGTACGGGCCATCAGCTTGTTGCGCACGACGCCGTCCTTGGAGTCGTGGAAGTCGTGCTGGTAGCGCAGCGGGATGAAGACCTGGAAGCCGCCGGTCTCGTCCTGCAGCTCGCGCAGCCGCAGCACGTGGTCCACCCGGTGGCGGGGCTCCTCGATGTGGCCGTACAGCATGGTGCACGGCGTCTTGAGGCCCTTGCTGTGCGCGAGGCGGTGGATCCGCGACCAGTCCTCCCAGTGGGTGTCGTGGTCGACGATGTGCCGGCGGACCTCCCAGTCGAAGATCTCGGCGCCGCCGCCGGTCAGCGACTCCAGGCCGGCGTCGATCAGCTCGTCCAGGATCTCGTCGGCGGACAGGCCGCTGATCTTCTCGAACCAGTGGATCTCGGTCGCGGTGAAGGCCTTCAGCGAGACGTTCGGCAGGGCCGCCTTCAGCTCCCGCAGCGAGCGCGGGTAGTAGCGCCACGGCAGGGTCGGGTGCAGGCCGTTGACGATGTGCAGCTCGGTGAGGGACTCGCTCTCCATCGCCTTGGCGAGGCGGACGGCCTCCTCGATGCGCATCGTGTACGCGTCCTTCTCGCCCGGCTTGCGCTGGAACGAGCAGTACGCGCAGGACGCGTTGCACACGTTGGTCATGTTGAGGTGGCGGTTGACGTTGAAGTGGACGACGTCGCCGTTCTTCCGCGTCCGCACGTGGTGGGCCAGCCCGCCCAGCCAGGCCAGGTCGTCGCTCTCGTAGAGCGCGATCCCGTCCTCGCGGGTCAGCCGCTCACCCGCGTAGACCTTCGCCTCCAGCTCGCGCTTGAGCCCTGCGTCCATGCGGTGCCCCGCCTCCTCCGACATTCGATTCCTTGCCGGACTGAGCGTACGCCTATGCGCAGAGCAGCTCCGCGAGCAGGACCGGGTCGATGTTCCCACCGCTGACCACGGCCGCGACCGTCTGGCCCCCGGTCTCGGCGGCGCGGTGGAAGTACGCGGCCGGGGCGACGGCACCGGAGGGCTCGGCGACCAGCCGGCCGCGGCGGGCCAGCAGGGCGACGGTGGCGCGGATCTCGTCCTCGGTGACGGTGACGATGTCGTCCACGTAGGTGGTGATGTGCTCGTACGGCAACACGCCGACCGAGGGGGTGCGCAGCCCGTCCGCGATCGTCCGGTAGGTGTCGGCGACGGGCCACTCCACCCGGCGCCCGGAGCGCAGGCCGGCCTGCGCGTCGGCGGCCAGCTCCGGTTCCACGCCGATCACCCGGATGCCCGGGCGGGTGAGCTTGAGCGCGGCTGCCGTCCCGCCGATCAGGCCGCCGCCGCTGACCGGCACCAGGACGGTGTCCAGCTCGGCCGGGGCGTCCTCGGCGATCTCCAGCCCGACCGTGCCCTGGCCCGCGATGATGAACGGGTCGTCGTACGGGGGCACCCAGACGTAGCCGTGCCTTTCGGCCAGCTCGCCGGGCAGAGCGTCCCGCTCCCCCGGCGGTACCAGGATCACCTCGGCGCCGTACGAGCGGGTGGCCTCCACCTTCACCGCGGGCGAGGTGTCCGGCATCACGATCACGGCCTTGACGCCGAGCAACTGCGCCGCGTACGCCACCGCCTGCGCGTGGTTGCCGCTGGACTGGGCGACCACGCCGCGGGAGCGCTCCTCCGCGGTGAGCGCGGCCAACCGGTTGTAGGCACCGCGGGTCTTGAAGGCCCCGGTCGGCTGGAGGTTCTCGGGCTTGAGCCAGAGCCGCCGCTCCCCCTCGGCCGCCCAGGGGGCGGGAACCAGCGGGGTGCGCACGGCGACCCCCGCGATCCGCTGCCGAGCAGCGCGCAGCTCCTCCAGACCGACCAGTGCCATACGTCACTCTCCTACAGGAGGAAGCTCACTCACCCGGTTCTCCCACTTCGTGGAGAGTACGACGGTGGTGCGGGTCCTGGCCACGCCTTTCGTGCCCGAGATCCGCTTCACCACCGACTCCAGGCCGGCCACGTCGGCCACCCGGACCTTGAGCATGTAGGAGTCGTCACCCGCGATGAACCAGCAGTCCTCGACCTCGTTGAGGTCCTTCAGCCGGAACGCGACGTCCTCGTGGTCGGCCGCGTCGGTGAGCTGAAGGCCGATCAGGGCCGTGACGCCGAAGCCGAGCGAGGCCGGGTTGACCGTCGCGCGGTAGCCGGTGATGACCCCGGCCTGCTCCAGGCGGTTGATGCGGTCCGTGACGCTCGGGCCGGAGAGTCCGACCAGCCGGCCCAGCTCGGCGTAGGACGCGCGGCCGTTCTCCCGGAGCGCCTGGATGAGCTGTCTGTCCACCGTGTCCATATACCGTCCGCGTCCTTCCGAACCTCACCAGACCCACAGATCATTATCCGGATTCAAAGGCGCCGTGCGCCGACCGACCCGGATATCGCAGAGAAGATACTCTCCCGCCCTCGCTCTCCTTACTCCCCCTCAGCCGAAGCGCCCCCGCCGCTCCCGCTCTGGCGGGCCGCCGCGCCCAACTCCCCTTCCCAGCGCAGGTACAGGGAATGCGGCACGCCGACGGCGTCCAGCACCCGGCCGGCCACGAAATCCACGAGTTCGCGCACGGTGGAGCCGCCGGCGTAGAAGCCGGGCGATGCGGGCAGGACCACCGCGCCCTGCGCGTCGAGTTCCACCAGGTGCTTCAACGTCACCCCGTTGAGTGGCGTCTCGCGCACGCAGACGACGAGTGGTCGACGCTCCTTCAGGGTGACACTGGCGACCCGCTGCAGCAGGTCCTTGCTCAGGCCGAGCGCGATCCCGGCCACCGCGCCGGTGGTCGCGGGCACCACCAGCATGCCCTTGGCGGGGTACGAGCCGCTGGACGGGCCGGCCGCGAAGTCCCCCGCGGACCAGTAGCGGACGTCCTCCAGGCCCTGGTCGGTCCCCAGCCAGGCGGCGAGGTCGGTGCGCCAGTGGGCGTCCCGGAAGGAGATGCCGGTCTCGTCCAGGATGGTGAGCCGGGCGGCCCGGCTGACGATCAGGTCCACCGCCTCACCGGCGGCCAGCAGCGCCCGGATCACCGAAGCCGCGTACGGCGTCCCCGACGCCCCCGAGACCCCGACCACCCACGGCTGACGCTTCGCGATTCCCATGGGGCATTTCTATCCCGGCTTCACCCGGGGCTTCGGCCGGGGCGTGCCCCGGACCCGTTCCGCCCGGCCGGGCGGAACGGGTCCGGGAGCGCGCGCCCCCTGGGAGGATGGGGGGCATGGCAGCGACCCTCGTCGACCTCACCCATCAGGTGACCACCGCGATGCCGGTCTACCCCGGCGATCCGGCCGTGCTGTTGGAGCCCGCGCTCACCACCGCGACGGCCGGGGTGAACGTGCTGGCCCTGCACCTCGGCTCGCAGTCCGGGACCCATGTGGACGCGCCGTACCACGTGGACGTCACCTGGCCGACGCTGGACGGGCTGCCGCTGGAGCGGTTCACCGGGCCCGCCGTGGTGGCCGACCTGCGGGGGCTGGAGCCCCGGGCGGCCGTCACCCCCGAGCTGCTGGCGCCCGCGCTGGAGCGCTGCGGGGAGGGTTCCGTCCTGCTGCTGGCCACCGGCTGGGCCCGGCACTGGGGCACCGACGCCTACCTCGCCCACCCCGGCCTGACCACCGAGGCGGCCGAGGCGATCGTCGCCGCCGGAGTGCGCACGGTCGGGGTGGACGCGCTGAGCGTCGACCCCACCCCCGACCCGGGCCCGGGCGACCCGGCGGTGGCCGCGCTGCTCGCCGACCTCACCGACGAGCACGACCAGCCCGTCGAGGAGCCGACCCTGGCCGCCCACCGGGTGCTGCTGGGGGCGAGCGGCGGTGGGGTGATCGCCGAGAACCTGACCGACCTGCGGGCGCTGCTGGAGGCGCAGGAGGCCGGTCGGCCGGTGGAGGTCTCGCTGTTCCCGCTGCGGCTGGTGGCGGCGGACGGCGCCCCGGTCCGGGTGGTGGCCCGGCTGGGCTGAGCCCACCGGCCCGCCCCGGCCCGGGACTTGGTCTAGACCATCCCCCGGTGGCGCCAGTACGCTGTCAGGCCATGGCTGAGATCATCGGAGTGATCGAGCGACTCTGGCGCTACCCCGTGAAATCCACCGGCGGCGAGCGGCTCGACTCCGTCGAGGTGGACGTGCGCGGCCTGGCCGGCGACCGCCTCTACGCCGTCCGCGACTCCTCCGGCAGGCTCGGCTCGGGCAAGACCACCCGCCGCTTCCGCCGGATGGACGGCCTGCTGCGGCTGTCCGCCCGCCTCGGCCACCGGCTCGACGGCCCGGAGCTGTTCGACCCGCTCGGCCGCCCGGTCGACCACCCCACCGCGTTCCTGTGCGCCTACCTTCAGCGCGAGGACGTCGCACTCGCCCGCGAGGACGCCGTCCCGCACTTCGACCGGCTACCGGTCAGCGTGCTCACCACCGCCACCCTGGACTGGGTCCGCGAGGCCGTCCCGTTCGCCGTGGTGGACGAGCGCCGGTTCCGCCCCAACATCGTGCTGCGCACCCCGCCCGGCACCCCGCCGTTCGTCGAGGACGACTGGTTCGGCCGCCAGGCCCGCGGCGAGGCCCCGGACAGCGCCCGGCTCGCCTTCGTCACCTCCAGCGAGCGCTGCGCGATGACCGCGGCCCCGCAGCCCGGGCTGCCGCACGCCCCCGAGATCCTCAAGGCGATCGTGCACGCCCACGACGGCCGCCTCGACGCGCTCGCCGAGGTGGCCGCCCCGGGGTGGCTGCGGCTGGGCGACCGGCTGGTGCTGGGCTGAGCGGGGGGCCGCTTCCGCAAGCCGTTCAGCCGCGGATCAGGCAGAAGGGGTGGCCGGCCGGGTCCGCGTAGATCCGCCACCGGCCGACGTCGCGCAGGCGGACGGCGCCGAGGGCGAGCACCTGGGGTTCGGCGGCGTCCAGCTCCGGGACGTCGATGTCCAGGTGCGCCTGCTGCGGGTGCCCGGGGTCGGGCCAGCGGGGCGGGCAGTGGTCGGCGACCGCCTGGAAGCAGAGCACCGTGCCGTCGTCGAGGTGCAGGGTGGACCAGCCGGCGCCGAGCGACCAGCGCGGGTCCGGTCGGTCGACCTCACCGCCGAGCAGGGCGGCGTAGAAGCGGGCGAGTACGGCCGGGTCCGGGCAGTCGAGGACCAGGCACTGCAGTTTGCCGATCACGGTTCTCCTCAGGGTGCTTCCTGGTCCGGTCCGGACGGGGCGACCGCCCGGAGGTAGGCGTCGGCGAAGAACTCGAAGGACTCGTCCAGCGAGGGCAGCCCGTCGCCGAGGACGGGTTCGAGCACCGGCCGCACCAGGACGTGGCTGAGCAACGGGCCGATCAGCAGTTGCACCAGCACCGGGAGCGGCAGCGGCCGGATCCGCCCGGCCTCGACGTGCGGCAGCAGCAGGCGGCCGAGGCCGTCGACGATCTGCGGCATGTTGGCGGCCATCATCCGGGCGGCGGGCCCGTCCGGGCGGCCGAACAGGTCGGCGAAGACCGCCGGGATGATCCGCGGCTCGTTGGCCAGGGAGGCGAGGAAGGTGCGGTGGAGCGCCCGGACGGTGTCCTCCAGACGCTCGGGCGGGTCGGCAGCCAGCGCCTGGAGGTCCGGCAGCGGGCCGTACTGCAGGAAGACGGCGGCGAGCAGGCCGTCCCGCCCCTCGAAGACGGTGTGCAGGCTGGGCAGCGAGCACTCGGCCCGGTCCGCGACCGCGTCCAGGGTGACCCCGCCGAGGCCGCGTTCGGCCACCAGGTGGGCCGCCGCCGCGATCGCGCGCTCCCGTACCGGCGGCCGTCCGCCCGGGTCGACGCCGGTCCGCCGGACCGCCTCGTCCAGGGGCGCCCGGGAGCCGCCGAGCCGGCGCAGCAGGGTGCTGCGCGAGACGCCGGCCGCCGCCGCGATCGCCGTCAGCGGGACGTCCGCGACGTCCTGGCCCCGCTCCTTCGCCGCCGTGAGCGCGGCCGACACCAGATCCTTCATGTGGAGCATCGTACTACTTGACACCTGAGACGGTTCCAGAGAGTCTGTATATGCGAGTTCCACACAGGGGCCGCAAGAGGACCAGGGATTCACGGATCGAGGGGAGAGAGCCATGAGCGTCGTCATCTCCGGGGGCGGGCCCGCCGGAATGGTGCTGGGCCTGGTGCTGGCCCGGGCCGGCGTCGAAGTGACCGTGCTGGAGAAGCACGGCGACTTCCTGCGCGACTTCCGCGGCGACACCGTCCACGCCTCCACCGTGCGGCTGATGGACGAACTCGGCCTGGGCCGGGAGTTCGCCGCACTGCCGCAGAGCCGGCTCGGCAACCTGGTGGTGCCGGTGCCCGGCGTCGGGCAGGTCGCGCTGAGCGCCTTCGACAAGCTGCCCGCGCCGTACAACTACATCGCGATGATCCCGCAGTGGGACCTGCTCGACTTCCTGGTGGCGCAGGCCGAACGGGAACCCACCTTCACCGTCCGGATGAACACCGAGGCGACCGGGCTGATCCGGGAGGGCGGCCGGGTGGCCGGCGTGCGCTACCGCACCCGGGACGGCGAGGAGGGCGAGATCCGGGCCGAGCTCACCGTCGCCGCCGACGGCCGGCACTCCACCCTGCGCCGGGAGGCCGGGCTGGTACCCGAGGAGTACCCGGTGCCCTTCGACGTCTGGTGGTTCCGGCTGCCCCGGCACGCCCACGAGCAGGCCGCGCCGCCCAACCTCGTCCCCGGCTTCGGACACGGCGAGATGGCGCTCAGCCTGACCCGCGACGACTACTTCCAGATCGCCTACTTCCTGCCCAAGGGGGCCGACGCGCAGCGCCGCGCCGAGGGCATCGAGCGCTTCCGCGACCGGATCGCCCGGCTGATGCCCCAGTACGCCGACCGGGTCGACCAGTTGGCGAGCCTGGACGACGCCCACCTGCTCGACGTCAAGCTCAACCGGCTGGACCGCTGGTACACCGACGGACTGCTGCTGATCGGCGACGCCGCCCACGCGATGTCCCCGGCCGGCGGGGTGGGCATCAACCTCGCCATCCAGGACGCCGTCGCCGCCGCCACCCTGCTCGCCGAGCCGCTGCGGCGCGGCCGGCCGACCGTCGCGGCGCTGGCCCGGGTGCAGCGGCGGCGCCAACGCCCGACCGTGATCATGCAGCGGATGCAGCGGATGCTGCACGGCCTGATGTTCACCCCGGTGCTCAGCGGGCGCCGGGTCGGCCCGCCCCTCCAGTTCGCCCTGCTCGCCCGCTACGTCCCGGCCGTGCGGCTGGGCATCTCACGGCTGATCGCGCTCGGGCCGCGGCCGGAGCACGCGCCGGACTTCGCCCGGCGGCCGGCCGCCTGAGGGACTGGCCACCTGAGGAACGGCCAACCTGAGGGGCGGGCCACCGGCCACGAACCGGCCGTTCGGACGGGCGGCTTCCGGGGAACGACCGATGGCATGACGATTCCCCACCGCATGACCGGCACCGGCGACCACCACGTCCTGGTCCTGCACGACTGGTTCGGCACCAGCGCGGGCTGGGGCCCCTTCCTCGACTACCTCGACGGCAGCGCCTTCAGCTACGCCTTCCTGGACTATCGCGGCTACGGCGAGCGCAAGGACGTCCCCGGCGCGTACACGCTCGCCGAGATCGCCTCCGACGCGCTCGCCCTCGCCGACCAACTCGGTTGGGAGCGCTTCTCCTTGATCGGCCACTCGATGGGCGGCAAGGCCGTCCAGCAGGTGCTCGCCGAGGCGCCGCTGCGGGTGCGCAAGCTGGTCGGCCTGGCCCCGGTGCCGGCCGGGTCGTACCCGCTGGACGAGGCCGGCGAGTCGCTGTTCTACGGTGCCGCCGAGGACCGGGAGAAGCGCTACGCGATCCTCGACCTGGTCACCGGCCAGCGGGCGGGCCGGGTCTGGCTCGACCGGATGGTCGACCAGTCTCTGCGGCTGTCGACCACCGAGGCCTTCGACGGCTACGTCCGGGACTGGACGACGGCCGACCTGTCGGAGCGGATCAGCGGGAACCCCGTCCCGGTCAAGGTGATCGTCGGCGAGCACGACCTCGCCCTGACCGCCGACGTCATTCGGGGCGGCAGCGGGCACTACCGTTCTTAGCGTTGTTGGCCAGTGTTGGCCGAACTGCCGCAAACCGGGCCGGTGACGGCCCGGTGACCTCGCGAACGGTCTTCGAGGTCGGGGAGCAGCGCGAGTTGGTCACCGTGGCGCGGTCGAGTCTTGTCGCCCCGGCGGGGTGTGCTCGCTGTCCTGGGTGGGCTCGCGGTCCCACGTGCTCTCGGGATGGATGGGGCCTGGCCGGTAGCTCTCCCGACACGATCCTCCGGTCGTGTGCGGGTCACACCTGGCCGACGCCGGATCCGGTGTCCGAGGGCGCGTCGTCCGATGGCCACCGCGGCACTGTGGTGCCGGGTGACCGTGCGGGGGGCGGTCTGGGGCTGGAGCGGGGCCTTCCAGTACTTCTCGCCCCAGCGGGAGGTGTAGGCCGGGTCGACGGCGATCACGAGGAGACCGGCATGGAAGGCCATGCCGCGCAGGCGTTCCCGGAAGCGGGCAGTCGGGATGCCCGCGACCGTCTTGCGGAACGTCTTGCCGCGCCGACCTCGGCCCATCGTCTCGCGGCCGGTGGCGCGGGCGTCGTCGAAGCCCAGGTTCTCGATCGCGATCCCGGCGCAGCGGTTTTCGCCGGCGATGCGGATCAGGTTGCTGATGGCGGCGCGCAGCCTGCCGTCCCGTTGTGAGGTTGGTCCGGTGAGGTCGAGGGGGACGGTGATGGGTTCGCCGGTCGGGTTGCCGTGCGGGTCGAGAACGTAGGCGGCGAGGTGGTCGGCGTTCAGGTCGACCCCCAGCAGGCGCCGGCCCCGTGCCCGGACCTCCTCCGGGGTCGGGAGGGGGTCGGCAGAGGTGGACCAGGAGGCGTCCAGGTACCACCTGTTGCGGTCGGGGTCGTGGACGATGTCGTACCGCACGGCCCGGTTCGCGCTCACACGGTCCAGCCACTCGTCGCGGCGGTGCGAAAACGCGACAGCGTGGGCGAGGCGGTACCGTCCCCGGGGCGCATTCGCGAGGTGACGCAGCGGCTCGGGCAGCACGAGGGTGACCTCGCCGGTTGCAGGGTCGACGGTGATGGTGTAGTTCCCGTGCGGGGCGCCGGACTCGCCGTCGGCGGTCAGGAACAGCCGGGCCGCTTCCCATCGGGTGCGCCACTGCTCGGGTGTGAGCTGGGCCGCCTCCAGGTTGTGCCGGGCCTTGAGCAGCCGACGGCCGCCGGCTGTGATCGAGGGCCGTCCGGCGTCGATGCGCTCCTGAACGGCCGCGAGGCGGGCGGTGAGCCGTTGGAGCCGGCACTGCTTCTGGAACCGCTCATCCTGGCCGGCGTAACCGCGGACCCCACCCTCACGCCTGCCACACGGCACCGCCAGACGGCTCTCGATCACGCGAATCGCCCTACGCAGACCGGCCCGCTCGTCACACAGGCAACGCAAGCCGAGCTGGTACTGGTCCTCGCTGACGCGGGTCATCGCCCCGGCCCACCGGGAGGAGGACACAGCAGTGAGCCGCTTCTTCCGGCCCGCCCGCCCATTGTCCTTCGCCGCGACCTGCCCGATCCCGACCCGCTCAGCCAGATCGGCCCGCTGATGGCTACCGAGATGGCGGCCGACCAGCCGCACCACCGCGGCCTCCTCAGCCGTGACACGCAGCCGATCCCGAATCCGCGCACCAGCGGGCACAGCCACGGTGAAAGGCGCAGCGATCGCCCGCAACTCCCCCCTCTTCGCGCTGCGCCCGCCCACGGTTGCGGCCCTCCCCTCAACAGCCCGTCAACCACCAACCCTCACACGCCCCACCGCCCGCCAGGTTCGATCGCTCGCCTCATCACCCATTCGGGGGACGCGATGACCTACCGTGGCCAACAACTCTCTTTGCCCCATTGCTTGACGGAACGTAACGCGTCGGAAGCGGTGAGTGTCATCGAGATTTCGGTGGACCGGGCTTGACCTTGACCACGGCACGGGCCTACCACCACACGAACTACCTGGCCAACCACGCGGCTACCGCCGAGGAGTGCCGTCAACACGCCACTGGGGCCTCCGCGATCTACCGGTCCGCCTTCGCGGCAGTGAACGGCTGGACCAGCAAACCGAGTTCGGCGGTGATGGCGGCGCGGAGGGCGTCGTGGGCGGGGCCGAGGGCGTGCTGGGGGTCCTGCCAGTTGGTGGGCGGGTAAAGCCAGACGGGCTTCTCCACCAAGTGCTCGGGCTCCCAGTCGAAGCGGGGCCAGATGTGGACGTGCAGGAACGGGTCCTTGTTGCCGAGGATCTCGATGTTGACCCGGCGGAAGGCCGGGTCCGCGGCACGGCAGGCCAGTTCGACGGCCTCGCCGAGACGGTCGAGGTCGGAGAGGTACGCGAGGCGACGCGGGCGGGGCAGGTCGGTGAGCCGTTCCACGCCCGGCGTGTCGGTCAGCAGAACCGAGTAGCCGGGCAGGAACTGGACATCCCCGATGACGGCGAAGCCGGCATCCAACTGCCGCAGCACGGTGGGGTTCTCACCGCGCAGTGCCGTGCCGATGCGGTCGGCCCGCCAGTCGGTCGTCACGAACCGAACTCGCCGTCACGGACGGCGGTGACGAAGGACTGCCAGGCCGCCGGGGCGAAGCGCAGACGCGGGCCTTCGGGGTCCTTGGAGTCGCGGACCGAACCGGGGCTGGCGTCGTCAACTTCGATGCAGTTGTCGTTGTTGCCGCCGCTGTAGCTGCTCTTACGCCACTGCTCTCGGTGCATTCGCGTGGTCCTCCGCCGCCGATTCGATCAGGGCCAGGGACGCCTCCGGCGACAACGCGGCGGCCCTGACCAGATCGTAGGACAGCGAGGACCGGGCGACCAGCGCCGGATCGTCCACCAGGCGGCCGGTGTTCGGCCCTTCGAAGTAGGCCGTCGGCGGCGCGTCTTCGAACGCCATGAGGCAGAGAGACCCGTTCATGAGCGGGTGACCGCCCGCGAAGAACGGGACCACTTGGATGATCACCCTGCGACCGCGAATGAGCTCGGCCAGATGTGCCAACTGGCCACACATCACGGAGCCCCCTCCGACCGGTCGCCGCAGGACTGCCTCGTCCAGAACTGCCCAGTACTGCAGGGTGCTCTTGTCGAGCAGTTCGGATCGGCTCACTCGGAGCGCGACCATCGGCTCGATCTCCGCAGGCTTCCGGAGCGGGTGGGTCGCCTCGAACAGGGCGCGCGCGTAGCCAGGCGTCTGCATCAGGCCGGGCACCAGAAGCGGCGAGAACTCGCTGATCGTCGCCGCAATCTCCTGAAGTTCGGCCGCATCAACGAAGTAGTCCTCGTAGCGCGAAGCCTTACGCACCATCTCGTAGATGCGCTGGAAGTGCCCGTCCGTCTTGAGCACCGTGTCCAGGTACTCCGACATGTCCTTCTGCGGATTGCGAATGGCCGCCTCGATCTGCCCGATGTAGCCGGCCGAGCAGAACACCAGCTTCCCCAGCGCCTCCTGGGTCAGCCCGGCCGCCTCGCGGAGCCGCTTCAGCTCCTCGCCGTAGAACCGGCGCGGCGCGTCCGTCGGGTCGAGAGCCTTCGCCATGAGTGCAACTCCCCTTCAACGAGACCGTTGTCGGGATCGACGATAAGCACTCATGGCGACGGAGTCGACACAAACAGTGACCTTGTAGGAATCAGATTCCGAGGCCGCGAATGACCAGGTCCACCAGCGCGAAGAAGAACAGCGAAACGCCGACGAAGCTGTTCGTCTGGAAGAACGCTCGGTTGAGCTTCGACAGGTCGTTCGGCTTCACGATGGTGTGCTCGTACACGAAAGCGCCCGCAACGATCACGACGCCGGTCCAGAACGCCACACCGGCGTCGGTGAGCACCGCGAACCAGCCCAGCAGAAGCGTCGTCAGGACGTGGCACACCCGCGCGCCCCAGATCGCCGCCGGCACGCCGAAGCGGGCCGGCGGCGAGCCGACGCCGTTCTCGCGGTCGGACTCGACGTCCTGGCAGGCGTAGATGAGGTCGAAGCCGCCGATCCAGATGCCGACCGCCACGCCCAGGACCACGGCCTCCCAGGACCAGCTGCCCGTCACCGCGAGCCAGGCGCCCACCGGGCCCATCGCCTGGGCGACACCCAGGATCGCCTGCGGGAAGTTGGTGAACCGCTTGCCGTACGGGTAGACCACCATCGGCACCACGGCGACCGGCGCCAGCGCCAGGCACAGCGGGTTCAGCATCGCCGCCGCGCCGAGGAACACCACCAGCGCCAGGGCCGAGCCGACGTACGCCGTCTTCAACGAGACGGCCCCGGTGACGAGTTCGCGCCCCGCCGTACGCGGGTTCCGGGCGTCGAGCTCGCGGTCGATGATCCGGTTGGCCGCCATGGCGAAGGTGCGCAGGCCGACCATGCACACCGTGACGACGAACAGCTCGCCCCAGTGCACCCGCTTGTCGGCGAGGAACATGGCCGTCAGCGCGGCGATGTAGGCGAAGGGCAGGGCGAAGACCGAGTGCTCGATCATCACCAGGCGAAGGAACGCCTTCGTGCGCCCCGGGGTCTCGACTGCGGCCGTGCTCACAGCCCGTACTCCTTCCAGCGGCGCGAAACCAGCGCGGCCGTCGCCGGGTCCGAGGAGACCATCTCCGGCCAGCCACCGTCCCGGGTGTAGCCCTCCTCGGGCAGCTTGCGGGTTGCGTCGATGCCCACCTTGCCGCCCCAGAACTGCTGGTAGGAGGCGTGGTCGAGGTGGTCGACCGGGCCCTCCACGACGGTGAGGTCCCGGCTGTAGTCGACGTTGCCGAAGGCCCGCCAGGCGACTTCCTGGTAGTCGTGCACGTCGCAGTCGGCGTCCACCACGATGATCAGCTTGGTCAGCGACATCATGTGGGCGCCCCAGATGGCGTGCATCGTCTTCTGGGCGTGCTTGGGGTACTTCTTGTCGATCGAGACGATCACACAGTTGTGGAAGCCACCGGCCTCGGGCAGGTCGTAGTCGACGATGTCCGGAATGATGATCTTCAGCAGTGGCAGGAAGAAGCGCTCGGTGAACTTGCCGAGCGGACCGTCCTCCGTCGGCGGCCGGCCGACCACGATCGACTGCAGGATCGGACGGCGGCGCATCGTCACGCAGTCGATCTTGAGCGCCGGGAAGGGCTCCTGCGGGGTGTAGAAGCCGGTGTGGTCGCCGAACGGGCCCTCGGGGAGCATCTCCCCGGGCTCCAGCCAGCCCTCCAGCACCACTTCGGCGTCGGCCGGGACCTGGAGCGGGACGGTCTTGCAGTCGACCATCCGCACCCGCTCGCCCGCGACGAAGCCGGCGAAGAGGTACTCGTCGATGTCCCCGGGCAGCGGGGCGGTGGCCGCGTAGGTGACGGCGGGCGGGCAGCCGAAGGCGATCGCGACCGGGAGGCGCTCACCGCGCTTGGCCGCCACGGCGGCGTGGTTGCGGCTGTCCTTGTGGATCTGCCAGTGCATCCCGATGGTCCGGCGGTCGTGCCGCTGGAGCCGGTAGAGGCCGAGGTTGCGGATGCCGGAGTCCGGGTCCTTGGTGTGGGTGAGGCCCAGGTTGAAGAAGGAGCCGCCGTCCAGCGGCCAGGTGAAGAGGGCGGGCAGCTCGTCCAGGTTGACGTCGTCGCCGGTGAGCACGACCTCCTGGACCGGGGCGTCACCGGACTTCACGTGCCGGGGCGGGACGTGCGCCATCGAGGCGAGCTTGCCGAAGGCGTCCCGGAAGCCGGTGAAGCCCTGCGGCAGCTCGGGCTTGAGCAGGCCGGCGATCTTCTCGGAGATGTCGTCCGGGCCCTTGAGGCCGAGCGCCTTCGCCAGTCGGCGTTCGGTACCGAAGACGTTCATCGCCAGCGGCATCGACGAGCCCTTGACGTTCTCGAACAACAGCGCCGGACCCTTGGCCTTCTGCACGCGATCGACGATCTCGCCGATCTCCAGGTGGGGGTCCACCTCCGCCTTGATGCGCTTGAGGTCGCCCTCGCGGTCGAGGGCCCGGAGGAACGAGCGGAGATCGTCGTATGCCATGCCTGTCAGTATCCGCCACCCGATAGCCTGGCTTGCGTCAAGGGCCCCGGGAAGGCGCCCACCACTACCGCCGTCGCCGGGGGGAGATCGCAGCCGTGCTGAGGATTCTTCTGACCATCGTCCTTCCGCTCGCGCTGTGGGTGTGGGCGTTCATCGACTGCCTGGTCACGCCCGAGGGCGAGGTGAAGCACCTGCCGAAGCCGATCTGGCTGATCATCGTGCTGCTCTTCCCGCCGCTGGGCCCGATCGCCTGGCTGGTGGCCGGCAAGCAGCGCGGGTTCCTGCGGACCGGCGCGCCCGGCGGCTACCCGGGGCAGCCGTCCGGCGCCGCGCGCCGCGGGCGTCCGCCGGCACCGGACGACGACCCGGAGTTCCTCGCCTCCCTGAAAAGCGCCCCCGGCGACTCCACAAGGGTCGACTCCCCGAAGGGCGACTCCTCGAAGGGCGACTCCTTGAAGGGGAGCGACAAGGAGCACGAGGACATGCTCAAGCAGTGGGAGGCCGATCTGCGCCGCCGCGAGGAGGAGCTGCGCGGCAAGGACGAGCCGGAGGACGGCCGAAAGAGCTGATCGGAGCGGTTGGAGCATTCGCTCGGACAGCCCACCCGGGGCCTCTCGGGTGGGCTTCGACGTTTTTGGCGCTTCCCTACGACTGCGGGCCCTCTAGCACGAGTCGGCCCCATCGGGACGCCGGACTTGAGCGGCGCTTGACCGGCGCACGAGATACCGCCCCTACATTGGTGAGAGATGGCCCTGACCTGCACTTTTCTTCATGCTCAGATCATCGGACCATCATCCGCCCGACAACTCCCAGTATTCGAACAGATACCGAGCGCTGAGACGTCGACCCGACCGCTTCTGTGCAGCCCTGACAGCTAAACGAACTCGACCTTGTACGGAATCGACGCCGAAACCAGCGCACGGCCCCTCGTACAGTCATAAGTGAAGAAAGTGATTCGCAGCTGGGGGCATAGCAGACGTCGGCTGTCGGACAGTTCCCTCACCCTTGGAGTGGTTCGAGATGACGGTTGTGCATGAGGCGCCGGTCGGTGACGAGGTCCCCGAGGTCCCGGCCGACGCCCGCGGGCGGGTCGCCGAGCTGCACGAGCTCCGCGAGAAGGTGCGGCGCGGCCCCAGCGAGAAGGCCACCGAGGCCCAGCACGCGAAGGGCAAGCTGACCGCCCGCGAGCGCATCGAGCTGCTGCTGGACGAGGGCTCCTTCCACGAGGTCGAGCCGCTGCGCCGGCACCGCGCCCAGGGCTTCGGCCTGGAGGCCAAGAAGCCGCACACCGACGGTGTGATCGTCGGCTGGGGCACCGTGCACGGGCGCACCGTGTTCACCTACGCACACGACTTCCGGATCTTCGGCGGCGCGCTGGGCGAGGCCCACGCGCAGAAGATCCACAAGATCATGGACATGGCCATCGCGGCCGGTGCCCCGCTGGTGTCGCTGAACGACGGCGCCGGCGCCCGCATCCAGGAGGGCGTCACCGCCCTGGCCGGCTACGGCGGCATCTTCCAGCGCAACACCAAGGCCTCGGGCGTCATCCCGCAGATCTCGGTGATGCTGGGCCCGTGCGCCGGTGGCGCCGCGTACTCCCCGGCGCTGACCGACTTCGTCTTCATGGTCCGCGAGACCTCGCAGATGTTCATCACCGGCCCGGACGTGGTCCAGGCGGTGACCGGCGAGAAGATCAGCCAGAACGGCCTGGGCGGCGCGGACGTGCACGCCGGGGTCTCGGGCGTGTCGCACTTCGTCTACGACGACGAGCAGTCCTGCATCGAGGAGGTCCGCTACCTCCTGTCGCTGCTGCCGCAGAACAACCGCGAGATGCCGCCGTCCGTCGCGACCGAGGACCCGGTCGAGCGGCGCAACGACAGCCTGCTGGACCTGGTGCCCGCCGACGGCAACCGGCCGTACGACATGCGCAAGGTGATCGAGGAGATCGTCGACCACGGCGAGTACCTGGAGATCCACGAGCGCTGGGCGACCAACGTGCTGTGCGTGCTGGCCCGGGTCGACGGCCACGTGACCGGCATCATCGCCAACCAGCCGCAGTCGCTGGCCGGCGTGCTGGACATCAACGCCAGCGAGAAGGCCGCGCGCTTCGTCCAGATGTGCGACGCCTTCAACATCCCGCTGCTCACCCTGCTGGACGTGCCCGGCTTCCTGCCCGGCGTCGACCAGGAGCACGGCGGCATCATCCGGCACGGCGCCAAGCTGCTGTACGCGTACTGCAACGCCACCGTGCCGCGCATCTCGCTGATCCTGCGCAAGGCCTACGGCGGCGCCTACATCGTCATGGACTCCCGCTCCATCGGTGCGGACCTGTCCTACGCCTGGCCGACCAACGAGATCGCGGTGATGGGTGCCGAGGGCGCCGCCAACGTCATCTTCCGCCGCGAGATCAACGGCGCCGAGGACCCGGACGCCATGCGCGCCCAGAAGATCAAGGAATACAAGAACGAGCTGATGCACCCGTACTACGCGGCCGAACGCGGCCTCGTGGACGACGTCATCGACCCGGCCGAGACCCGCCAGGTGATCGCCGCCGCCCTCGCGATGCTCCGCACCAAGCACGCCGACCTGCCCAGCCGCAAGCACGGCAACCCGCCGATGTAGCACCTGCACGACGTACCACCCGTACGACGCAGCACGCAGCAGGCCTTCCGAGCGACACCACACCACTTTCACCGGGGGAGAAACCAGAACATGACCGCTTCCGCCGAACCCCTCGTCCACATCGTCCGCGGCAGCCTCTCCGACGAGGAACTCGCCGCCCTCACCGCAGTGCTGATGGCCCGCGCGGCCGCCGCGCAGCAGGTCGCCGCCATCGCGCCGATCGAGCCGATCGCCAGCTGGCAGCGGCTGGAGCGCCGCCCGGCCTACTACTCGCCGGTCAGCTGGCAGCAGGCCGCCTGACGGTCCGGAGCCCTTCCGACGGCCGGTCACCCCACCCGGGTGGCCGGCCGTCGGGGCATGTCCGAGCCGTGCGCGAGGCCGTGCGCAAGCGGTAACCGCCCGGCCGGTCGGGTGCGAAGCGGCTCGGTAGGATACCTACTGGACGGTATGCGCCCGTCGCCCCGTCGGCCCCCATAGGATCGGCCGCTGCCGAGGTAGAGAACTTTCCAGGGAGGCTGCGATGGCCAGGCAGGCCCGCGCGCTGGCGACCCGCCAGGCGGTACTCCTCGCGGCCGCCGAGGTGTTCGACGAACGGGGCTACGCCGCCGCCACGATGTCCGAGATCCTGGACCGGGCCGGCGTCACCAAGGGCGCGCTGTACTTCCACTTCCACTCCAAGGAGGAGCTGGCGCTCGCCGTGATCGAGGGCCAGGGCGCCTGGATCGCCTCCTGGGAGCCCTCCTCGGACAACCCGGTGCAGACCCTGATCGACCTCGGGTACGCCTTCGCGCACGCGCTCCAGGAGGATCCGCTGGTGCGCGGGAGCATCCGGCTGACGATCGAGCACGGCAGCTTCACCCAGCCGCAGATCGCCGCCTACCAGGGCTGGATGGACCTGGTCCGCGAGCTGCTGGAGCGCGCCCGGGACGCCGGGGACCTCCACCCGGGGGTCGACCTGGCGGCGGCCTCCGGGGTGATCACCGGGGCGGTCACCGGAATCCAGCTGAGCTCCCAGGTGCTGGCCGACCGACGGGACCTGATCCAGCGGATGGCCGACCTGTGGACACTGCTGTTGCCGGGGCTGGTGCAGCCGCACGCGCTCGCCCGGCTGAGCGTCGCCGAGCGCGCCTGAGCGTCGCCGGGGCCGGCCCGGCAGGGCCGAGCGAGCCCGAGTCCGGCGGATCAGACCCGGTAGCCCGGGCAGCGCTCCGCCGCCACCAGGGCGGGCAGCGCGGCCGTCCAGAGCCGGCGGACGGCCTCCGGGGTGGGCCGGCCGAGCTCCTCGGCGGCCAGCAGCACCTGGCCCGCCACCACCGAGCTGAGCAGTTCGGCGCAGGCCCGCCGGTCCACCCCCGGGCGCAGTTCGCCGGCCTGGGCGGCGCGGTCCAGCAGTCGGTGGACGACGGCGGTGAGGCTGCGCCAGGTGGCGTCGGCGGGCTGGGCGTCCGGGGCGCCGGCCGGGCGGCCGAGCCGGACGCCCGCCCGGACCACGACGTTCTCGCGCAGCAGTCGGGCCAGCTCGTGCGAGAGGTCGATCAGCCCCTGGACGGCGGGGCCCTCCGCACGCAGGGCGCGCAGCGCGGCCGAGCCGATCTCCCGCCCGGCGGCGGCCCGTACGCCGTCGGCCAGGGCCTGCTTGGAGACGAAGTGGAAGTAGAGGGCGCCCTTGCTCACCCCGGCCCGGCGGCTGATGTCGACGAGGCCGGCGGCCTCGAAGCCGACTCGGGCGAAGGCGTCCGCCGCGGCGAGCAGGACGGCCTGCCTGGTCCGCCCCGCGCGTTCCTGCTTGACCACTGGCCCCTCCGGACTCGGCCGGACGCGCTCCCCCGCCCCGTCCGGCTGCTGTCGGCGCGCCCTCGGTGGGGGCGGCGCCTCGCATGCGGACGACCTCGGCCGAAACCGCATGGTTGGTATCTAATCTAGCGCCCCTGTCGACCCCGCCGTCCAGCGGGGACCACACCCCGTCCAAGGTCTGCCCTCCCCGTTTCGGGCATTCCCGCAGCCCAGAGGCCGGGTAGCGTGATCGGGCCGGGCGTTGCGGCCGGGGTGACCCCGGCCACAGAACACAAACCGGGTGGTATGTATGTTTTGCTGTGGGGCGTCCGTAGCGGCCGCTCGACCGACACCCTGGAGCGGGGCCAGTCATGCCATTGATCGTAGAGCCGGACGCCGACGGCCCGTACGCCCACCCCGGCTCCGCCGCCCTCCCCAACCCGGGTTACGACTTCCACGACCGGACCGTCTCCCGGCACCTGGTGCACCGCGCCTCGGTGTCCGAGGTCTTCCTCACCGGCTGGCAGGCCACCGGCCCGTACGACTTCCTCCTCGGCGCCCAGTGGCCCCGGCTGCACGGCTTCTACCGGCTGCCCGGGGACCGCTACCACGACCCGGTGCTGGTGGCCGAGACCGTCCGGCAGGCCGGACTGCTGATCGGCCACGCCGGCTTCGGGGTGCCGCGCGGACACCACTTCGTCATGGAGGAGCTGGGCTACGCGCTCGACGAGGCGGGCCTGCCGGGCCTCGCCGTCACCGCCGGGCCGGCCTCGCTGATGCTGACCGTCGGCTGCGAGGACGTCCGGATGCGGCACGGCCGGCTGGCCTCGCTGCGGGTGCACGCCGAGATCACCCGGGACGGCCTGCGGATCGGCCACGGCTCCGGTCAGCTGCGGGTGATGACCCCTGCCTCGTACGAGCGGCTGCGCGGGCCCGGGCGGCAGGCCGTCATCCCGCCGCGGCCGCCGGAGCCCGCCGCGCCCGAACTCGTCGGCCGGGCCCAGCCTGCGGACGTGGTGCTCAGCCCGACCCTGCGGCCGGACACCTGGCTGCTGCGGGCCGACACCGGGCACCCGGTGCTGTTCGACCACCAGCTGGACCACGTCCCCGGGATGCTGGTGCTGGAGGCCGCCCGGCAGGCCGCCCAACGGCTGCACCATCCCGAGCCGGTGGTACCGGTCGAGCTGGTGACCTCCTTCGACCACTACATCGAGCTGGACCGGCCCTGCTTCGTCCGGGCGGTGCGCGAGCAGTCGCCGGACGGCCGGCGCACGCCCGTACTGGTCCGGCTGGTCCAGGACGGGCGGACGGCGGCCGAGTGCCGACTGCTCACCGAACCGGTCGACGGCCCGCGGGTGCCGGTCCGGCAGGACGCCTTCGACGGCCGCCCCGCCGGACCGGGCCTCGGCAGCACCCGGCTGCCGCTGGCGAGTTGACCAGGGCCTGCCCCTCGGGTCCTTGCCGGGCCCGCCGAAGCCCGACGGGCGGGCACTCCCCCGTTACGCCGCCACCAGCGCGGCCGGCCGCCGCCCGGCGTGCATCACGCTGAGGTTGGCCGCCAGCCGGACCGGGTCCTGGGCCAGCCAGAGCCGCAGCGCCGCGCCCAGTGCCGCGCTGGCCGACTCGATCCGGACGTCGGTGATCTGGGCGATCCGGGCCGCGCCGGGTACCAGCAGGTCGGCCAGGGCGGTCGGCAGCCAGACCGTCAGGGCGCACGGCGCGGGCGTGGCGATGGCGCTCAGCAGTCGGTAGGCGTCCCCCGGCGCGCTGAGCGTGGGGATGATGTCCAGCAGAGCGTCGGCCGCCACTTCGGAGACGTCGCTTCGGTGTCCCTGGGCGAGCCGGCGGAGCAGCAGTTGCTCGGCGGCGGTGATTCGGACGGTCAGCATGACCTCGTCGCACTCCATTGCGCGATTTCCTCCTCGTTCCTCCCCGTACCGGCACGGACGGCCGGCACGAACTACCCCTGTTGCACCTCGGCCCGGCTACCTCCTGCGGAAAGCCGGGCCGGTGGGTGGGTGCCCCCGGTCAGATCCCCGCGTAGGAGTGCTTGCCGGTGACGAAGATGTTCACGCCGTAGTAGTTGAAGAGCCAGCAGGCGAAGGCCGCCAGGGCCAGGTACGCGGCCTTGCGGCCCTTCCAGCCGGCCGTCGCACGGGCGTGCAGGTAGCAGGCGTAGGCGACCCAGGTGATGAACGACCAGGTCTCCTTCGGGTCCCACTCCCAGTACTTGCCCCAGGCCGCCTCGGCCCAGATCGCGCCCGCGATGATGGTGAACGTCCAGAGCGGGAAGACCAGGGCGTTGATCCGGTAGGACAGCTTGTCGAAGGTGGAGGCGGCGGGCAGCCGGCGCCAGATCGAGGGCGAGGTGCCCAGCGGGCCGGTGGTCAGGCCGGCCGCCATGCGCCGGTCGAAGGAGTCCTTGCCGAGGTACAGCAGCGTGGCGATGAACGCCGCGTAGAAGGCGCCGCCGCAGAAGATCGCGGTGGAGACGTGGATCGCCAGCCAGTACGAGTGCAGCGCCGGGACGAGCTGCTCGGAGTCGGTGTACAGCACCTGCGTCGCGATGCCGAGCGTCAGCAGCACCGCGACGGTGACCGGCAGGCCGAGCCAGCGGACGTTCTTCCTCGCGGCCAGCAGGACCAGGTACGCGGCCGTCATCGAGAAGGCGAAGGCGCAGGAGAACTCGTACATGTTGCCCCACGGCCAGCGGGACACCGACAGGCCGCGGGCGACGATGCCGCCGCCGTGCAGCAGCAGCGCCAGGACGGTCAGCGAGACCGCGATGCGGCCGGCCAGGTCGGCCTTCTCGCTGGTGCCGGCCGCGCCCGGACCGTCCACGTCCTCGTCGCCGCGACCGCCGGTGACAACGGTCGCGCCCTCGCCCGCCAGGACGGTGCGGGTGAGCGTGGTGGTGCCGCCCTTCGCCCCGGCCACGGTGACGGTCACCTGCTTGGCGGCCTTGGGCTCCGCGGCGGCGACGGTCTCGGCCAGGTTGCCCGACTGTTCCTTGGAGCGAACGGCGACCGCGCCCTTGCTACCGAACGTCCACTCGAACATGTGGGCGAACATGGCGATCGTGTAGACCGCCATCGCCGAATAGATCAGCTTGTTGGAGAGGTCGGCCAGCTGTGGGTCGACCCCCGAGGCGAGATGCACCGTCTACTCCTTGGAGTTCTGCTCGGCAGGGGCTGTGGGGTCTTCTGCTGCGTGATCTTCTGGTGCCCGGTCGTCTTCCCCGGGGGCGGATCCGCTCTCGTCCTCGGCCGCCGGGGTCTCCCCCTCGGCCACCGGGGCGTCGTCCTCGGATGCCGGGGCGTCGTCCTGGAGGTCGACCGCCAGTTCGGCCAGCTCCTCGGCGATCTTCGCCGACTCGCTGCGGCCCAGACCGGCCAGCTCCACCTGGGTGCCGCCGCCCGGCAGGGCCACCGCCCGCACCCAGATCCGGCGGCGCTGGATGAACAGCGAGCCGATCAGGCCGAGGATCGCCAGGACGGCGCCGGTCAGCGCGATCGCGTTGCCCGGGCGGTGCGAGACGTTGAAGCTCGCCCACTGCTTGTAGCCCTCGAAGGTGACGCTGCCGTAGCCGTCCGGCAGGGTCCAGCCCTGGCCGGGCTTGAGCCGGGCCTTGGCCAGCTGGTCGTCCTGCTTCATCTGGGTGAGGTTGCGGGTGTTCAGCTGGTAGATGTTCTGCGGCAGGCCGGAGTCGGTGCCGAGGTCGCCGGAGAAGGCGTTCAGCACCAGCTCGGGCTCGGCGTCGCCGGGGAACAGCGAGACCGGGCCGGTCCCCGCGAAGCTCACCGGCGCCGTCGGCAGGAAGAAGCCGGAGAAGCCCAGCTGGGTCTTGTTGCCGTCCGGCCCGATGCCGTAGTCGGAGACCTTCACGACACCGGTCGAGGTCAGGTTGGCGTCCTGCGGCAGGAACGGCACGACGTCGTGGTAGACCACGTCGCCCTTGCCGTTGCGGACGGTGATGACCGGGGCGTAGCCGTGGCCGATCAGGTAGACCTTGCTGCCGCCGATCTCCAGCGGGTGGTTGACCTCGATCGTGCCCTTCTTGAGCTTCGACTCGTCGCTGCCCTGGTAGTACTCCACGTTCGCGGTGAACTGCCGGGCGGCGCCGATCTGGTCACCCTGGTTCTGGAACTTCGAGGTGAAGTCGTCGAGCTTCAGGTAGAAGGGGTCGAGGTCCTGGTTGTTGTAGAACCGCGTGCCGGTGAAGTCGTCGAGCTGGGTGATGGTGTTGGAGTAACCCTGGCCCTCGACCATCAGCTTGCCGCCGGTGCCGGAGGCCAGGCTCGCCCAGGCGAAGCCGCCGAGCAGCGCGAACAGCGACAGGTGGAACAGCAGGTTGCCGACCTCGCGCAGGTAGCCCTTCTCGGCCGCCACCGCGCCGCCGGACAGGTTGGCCCGGAAGCCGCGCTTGCGCAGCAGCCGGTGGGCGGCGGCGTTCACCTTCTCGGCGTCCGCCTCGGTGCGCCAGGCCGCGTGGACCGGCATCCGGGTCAGGTTGCGCGGCGCGGCCGGCGGCTGGGACCGCAGCACGCCGACGAACTGCCAGGTGCGCGGGACGATGCAGCCGGCCAGCGAGATGAACAGCAGGATGTAGATCGCGGAGAACCAGACCGAGCTGTAGACGTCGAACAGCTGGAGCTTCTCGTAGATCGGCGCGACCGTGGTGTGCTGCGCCTTCCAGGTCTGCACCTTGAACTGGTTCTGGCCGTTCTGCGGGATCAGCGAGCCCGGGATGGCGGCCAGCGACAGCAGGAACAGCAGGATCAGGGCGACCCGCATCGAGGTCAGCTGGCGCCACATCCAGCGCGCCCAGCCGAACACCCCTATGCCGGTGGGTCCTTCGGACTCGACCGGCGCGGTGCTGAGCCGCTCGGCGGCGGTGTCGTCCGGCGCCGGGGGCAGCTCGGTCTCGGTCGTGGTCTTGCTCACGGTCAGATTCCGATCCGGAAGTCGGAGGTCCAGGACTGCAGTTCGCTCATCATCGAGTCCCAGATCCCGGTGACGAGCAGCACGCCGACCGCGACGAGCATGCCGCCGCCGATCCGCATGACGAGCGGGTAGTGCCGCTTGACCCACCCGAAGGCGCCCAGCGCCCGGCGGAACGCGATCGCGGCCAGGATGAACGGTACGCCGAGGCCCAGGCAGTAGAAGGTCGTCAGCAGCGCGCCGCGCTGGGCGTCGGCCTGGTTGAGGGCCAGGTTCTGCACCGCGGTCAGGGTCGGGCCCATGCAGGGGGTCCAGCCGACGCCGAAGACCACGCCCAGCATCGGGGCGCCGAGCAGGCCGACGGCGGGGCGGCGGTGCGAGCGCACCTCCAGCATGTTCAGGCCGGGGATCAGGCCCATGAAGGCCAGGCCCATCACGACGGTGAGCGAGCCCAGCACGATGCTGATCGGCCGCTTGTAGTCCTGCAGCTCCTGGCCGAAGAAGCCGAACAGCGCGCCGGTGGAGACGAAGACCGCGGTGAAGCCGAGGATGAACAGCACCACGCCGAGCAGCATCCGGCCGCGCTTCGAGCCGCGGGCGTCCGCGAGGTCGGCGGCGGAGAAGCCGGTCACGTACGACAGGTAGCCCGGCACCAGCGGCAGCACGCAGGGCGAGAAGAACGACAGCAGCCCGGCCGCGAGCGCGATCGGCGCCGCGACCAGCAGCGCCCCGCTCTGCATGGTCGTGGTGGTGTCGGCCAGCTGGAGTCCGGCCAGCCGCAGTGCCCCAGTCACTGCTTCTGCTCCGCGACCACCGGCTGGAGGATCGACTCCAGCGCGTCGTCGGTCGTACCGCCGACGGCGCGGGCGGCCAGCTTGCCGTCGCGGTCGACGATCAGGGTGGTCGGGATGGACTGCGGGTTGAGGCTGCCCTTGGGGAACTTGAGCAGCTGGGTCCCGGCCGGGTCGAAGATGCTCGGGAAGGTGACGCCCTGCTCCTGCTCGAAGCGGACGGCGTTGGTCCTGTCGGTGTCCCGGGTGTTGATGCCGAGGAACTGGACGCCCTGGTCCTTGTACTTCTCCGAGACGGCCTGCAGGTCCTTCGCCTCGCCGCGGCACGGCCCGCACCAGGAGCCCCAGACGTTCAGCACCACGACCTTGCCGCGGTAGTCGGAGAGCTTGGCCTGGTTGCCGTCCAGGGTCTCCCCGGTGATGTCCGGCGCGTCCCCGCGCTTGCCGGCGTCCGCCTTCGACAGGTTGGTGCCCTTGACGGTGACGAATCCCACCTGGCCTTCGCCACTGCTCGACGAGCCCGAGGAGGAGCAGCCGGTGAGGACGAGCGCAGCGGCGGCCACGGTGGCAGCGGCTGCGGCGACACGGGGACGGGGGCGCGCCATGGCAGACATGTGAAAAGTTTCGCATGGAGTTCCGGGCAGGTTCGCCGGGGTCCTGCCTTGCGCGCCGTACCCGCTCTGACCTGCAACGGAACCGGGCCACCCGGCGGTTGCCGGGTGGCCCGAAGTCATACTTACCCAGGGCTTACGCGCGCCTGAGCTTCCCCCGGTGTGCGGGAGGTGCCGCGGGCTCAGGCTCCGAAGCTCTTGCCCACCGGCTTGCCCTTGCCGCCCTTGCCGACCAGGTGCGCCGGCAGCAGGTCGCGGGCCGGCTCGCGGTAGCCGACCGAGACGATCCGGTCGCCCTCGAAGGTGAAGCTGGTCAGCGAGGCCAGCGAGCACTGCCGACGGCGCGGGTCGTGCCAGAGCCGACGGCGCTCCACGAAGGAGCGGACGATCCAGACCGGCAGCTGGTGGCTGACGCAGACCGCCTCGTGCCCGCGGGCGGCGTCCCGGGCCGCGCCGAGCGCGCCCATCATCCGCACCACCTGGTCGAGGTACGGCTCGCCCCAGGAGGGCTTGAACGGGTTGGTGAGGTACTTCCAGTAACCGGGGTTGCGCAGCGAGCCGTCGCCGACGCCGAAGGTCTTGCCCTCGAAGACGTTCTCCGCCTCGATCAGCCGCTCGTCCACCGCGACGTCCAGACCGTGCGACTTGGCGATCGGCGCGGCGGTCTCCTGGGCGCGCTCCAGCGGGGAGGCCACCACGTGGGTGATGTCCCGGCCGGCCAGGTCCTCGGCGACCCGCTCGGCCATCTCCCGGCCCAGCTCGGACAGGTGGTAGCCGGGCAGCCGCCCGTACAGGACGCCCTCCGGGTTGTGCACCTCGCCGTGGCGCATCAGGTGGACGACGGTGATCTCTTTGGCGCTCACTTCTCAACTGCTCCTGGGGCTCGGGGTGGGCTGGGCCGTGGCGGCGGCAGCGGCGCGCGCGGCGGCCGGCAGGGCGGCGGCGATCCGCTCGATCGCCCGCGCGTCGTGGGTCGCCGAGACGAACCAGGACTCGAAGGCGGACGGCGGCAGGTAGACGCCCTCGGCCAGCATCGCGTGGAAGAAGGCGGTGAAACGGTACGCCTCCTGGGTCCGGGCCTCGTCGTAGTTGGTGACCGGGGCCTCGGTGAAGAACACCGAGAACATGTTCCCGGCGGTCTGCAGACGGTGCGCCACGCCCTCCTTGGTGAGCGCCTCGGAGACCAGGCCGGAGACCTCGGCGGCGACCTTGTCCACCGTCGCGTACACCTCGTCGGTGCAGCCGCGCAGCTGGGCCAGGCCCGCCGCGGTGGCGACCGGGTTCCCGGACAGGGTGCCCGCCTGGTAGACCGGGCCGGCCGGGGCCAGGTGCGCCATCACGTCGGCGCGACCGCCGAAGGCCGCGGCGGGGAAGCCGCCGCCCATGACCTTGCCGAAGGTCAGCAGGTCCGGCGCCCAGCCCTCGTTCGCCGCCTCCAGGCCGTACCAGCCGGCCTTGGAGACGCGGAAGCCGGTCATCACCTCGTCGGAGACGAACAGCGCGCCGTTGTCCCGGCAGAGCCGGGCCAGGCCCGCGTTGAAGCCGGGCAGCGGCGGGACGACGCCCATGTTGCCGGGCGAGGCCTCGGTGATCACACAGGCGATCTCGCCCGGGTGGGCGGCGAAGGCCTGCTCGACGGCGGCCAGGTCGTTGTACGGCAGCACGATGGTGTCGCCGGCCTGGGCACCGGTGACACCCGGGGTGTCCGGCAGGCCGAAGGTGGCCACACCGGAACCGGCGGCGGCCAGCAGCGCGTCCACGTGACCGTGGTAGCAGCCGGCGAACTTGACCACCTTCGCCCGGCCGGTGAAGCCGCGGGCGAGCCGGATCGCGGACATGGTGGCCTCGGTGCCGGAGGAGACCAGCCGGACCTGCTCGACCGGGGCGACCCGGGAGACGATCTCCTCGGCCAGCTCCACCTCGCCCTGGCCGGGCGTGCCGAAGGAGGTGCCGTTGGCGACCGCCCGCTGGACGGCGTCGATCACGGCGGGGTTCGCGTGGCCGAGGATCATCGGACCCCACGAGCACACCAGGTCGACGTACTCACGGCCGTCGGCGTCGGTGAGGTAGGGGCCGGTGCCGGACACCATGAAGCGCGGCGTGCCGCCGACCGCGCGGAAGGCGCGCACCGGGGAGTTGACGCCGCCGGGCGTGACCACGGAGGCGCGATCGAAGAGCGACTGGGACTGGGGGGCTTCGTAGGGGTAGCTCACGGGAGACATGGTCTCAAATCGTGTCCTTGAGCTCTGCATGTCCGGCCCGATCATCTGGAACGATGATCCGGGCACCATTGTCTGTACGGTTGTCCGTGACGGGTTGTCCGTGACGGATTGTCCGTACGGACGGGGCCGCTGGCTGCCCCGGAGCACGGACCAGTCAGACTGTGCACACAGAGTGCGCGAGCGCTCCGGCTGTGCGCAGGGGTGTGGAGAGGACTGCTGTCTGCCGCGAGTGGGTAGGGCCCGCGAGTGGGTACGGCGGCGCATGACGGGTAAGGAGCACGTCCGGAGGGACGCCGGGCGTGCGGGGGTCTGTCGATTCCGGCGAATTCCGGTGAGGATGGTCCGAGTGTCCGAGGCGCAGGACGGCTACGACGAGGCCGCGGGGGGCTCCCGCAGGCCCGCCGAAGCCGCACGCGGGGGTACGGGAGCGGGTACGGGTCGTGGTCGCCGCGGCGGCGAGAGGCGGGGTGAGGGACGCGTGGGGGTGACGTACAAGTACTTCGGCGCACCGGACCGCGCCACCGCCGCCAGAGTCCCCACCGCCCTCGGCCCGGGCGGCCTCGGCCTGGACGCCGGCGAACTCGGTGCGCTGGGGCGGCTCGGCGACCTGATGGAGACCAGCGGCTCCCCCACCGGCCACCTCTCCACCAAGATCAAGCCGGAGACCATGAGCGCCATGGTCCTCACCGGAATCCAGGGCGTCCCGCTGCACCAGGTCCCGCCGCTGGAACTCGTCGTGCTCCACCCCGACTACGCCGTCGTCCAGCTCCCGCACAACGTGGTCGAACCGCTCCGCAAGGCCGACGTCACCGAGCTCGGCGCGGCCGCCTTCATCTGGTCCACCGTCCCGGACCGGCGCGGGCCGCGCGACGCCTTCGTGATCTACAGCATGCTGCACGAGTGGCAGGACTTCGCCAACCGGCTGCACGACGCCGGGCACCAGCTGTACTGCCTGGTCTGGCCGTAGCGCCGAGCCCCGACCCGCTGAACGCGGGCCGGGGCTCCGTCGACTGACGTTCCGTCAGACCTCACTTGCCTGCCGTCAGTTCCTGGCGGTCGGTCGGAGCACCACCGCCGCCAGCACCAGCGCCACCGCGAGCAGCCCGGCGGCCACCGCGAAGGCGAGCCGGAAGCCGCCGGTGAGCGCGTCCGGCGTGGAGTGCCCGGCGGCGAGCAGGGTGCCGGTGCGGCCGTCGGCGAGGGTGGTCAGCACCGCCACCCCGAGCGCGCCGCCGACCTGCTGGCTGGTGTTGAACAGGCCGGAGGCGGTCCCCGCGTCCTCCGGACCGGCGCCCGACATGCCGAGCACGGCGAGCGTCGAGAGCACCAGCCCGCCACCGCCGATCAGCAGCATGGTCGGCAGCAGGTGGGCGGCGTAGTCGGCGTCGGGCGGCAGCCGGGTCAGCAGGCCGAGCGCGACCACCAGCGCGGCCAGGCCCGCCAGCAGCACCGCGCGCTCACCGAACCGGGCGCTCAGCCGGGCCGAGAGCAGCAGCGACACCGCACCGATGGCGACCGCGGCCGGCAGCATGGCCAGACCGGTGGCGGCCGCGCCGTAACCGAGGACCTGCTGCATGTAGAGGGCGACCAGGATCTGGAAGGCGAACATCCCGGAGATGGTCAGGATCTGCACGGCGTTGGCCCCGGAGACGCTGCGGGAGCGGAACATCCGCAGCGGGAGCAGGGGCTGGGCGGCCCGGGCCTGGCGGAGCAGGAAGGCGGCCAGCAGGGCGAGCGAGAGCGCGCCGAGCCCCAGGGTGCGGGCGCAGGCCCAGCCGTGCGCGCCGGTGCCGACGATGGTGTAGATGCCGAGCATCAGGGCCGCGGTGATCAGCGCGGCGCCCAGCGCGTCGGCACCGGCCCGCAGGCCCGGGCCGCGCTCGGACTCCAGCACCCGGACGGCGAGCAGGGCGGCGGCGAGGCCGAGCGGCAGGTTGATCAGGAAGATCCAGTGCCAGCTGAGGGCCTGGGTGAGCACGCCGCCGAGGACCTGGCCGATCGAGGCGCCGGCCGCGCCGACGAAGCTGAACGCGCCGATCGCGCGGCCGCGTTCGCCCGGCTCGGGGAAGAGCGTGACGATCATCCCGAGGCTGACCGAGGAGGCCATCGCGCCGCCGACGCCCTGCAGGAAGCGGGCGGCGATCAGCATCCCCTGCCCGGTGGCGAGGGCGCAGAGCAGCGAGGCCGCGGTGAAGAGGGCGAGTCCGGCGACGAAGACCCGCTTGCGGCCGATCAGGTCGCCGAGCCGGCCGGCCAGCAGGAGCAGCCCGCCGAAGGCGATCAGGTAGGCGTTGACCGTCCAGGTGAGGTCGGCGGGCGAGAAGTGCAGGTCGTTCTGGATCGCGGGCAGCGCCACGGTGACGATCGAGCCGTCCAGGATGATCATCAACATCCCCGCGCAGAGCACCGCGAGGGCCAGTGCGCGGGAGCGGACGGGGGTCGCGGACGCCGCGTCGGGCGCGGCCGGGGCGTGCGTGGTCATGGCGGGTCTCCCGGTTCGTCGAGTACCGGGAAGGACGCTATCAGATTGTTTTGTTCGAGACTATCTATCTCGGGAGCAGATCCCGGGAGTGCGGTACCGGATCACTGCCCCCGGGGGCGGCGGGCGCGGCGAACGGTGCGGTCGCTCTCGACCGGCTCCGCGAGGTGCCCGTCCACCAGGCGGGTGAGGGCGGAGACGAAGGCGTCCTGTTCGGGCTGCGGCAGCGACTCCAGGAGTTCGCGGTGCACCCGGTCGGCGATCGCGGTGCCCTTCACCACGGCGCGGGCACCCTCCTCGGTGACCGAGATGATTCGGGCCCGGCGGTCGGTGGCGGACGGGCGGCGCTCGGCCAGGCCCGCCTTCTCCAGCTCGTCGACGGTGACCACCATGGTGGTCTTGTCCAGGTCCGCCAGCTCGGCCAGCTGGATCTGGGTGCGCTCGGCCTCCTGCGCGTGGAACAGCACGCAGTACGCGCGGGGCGTGATGCCGAGCTCGGTGAAGGCGGCCGCCATCCGGGTCGCCAGCACGTGGCTCGCGTGGTCCATCAAGCCGGAGATGTCGCGAATCTGGCGCACGGGCGGGGTCGTCGTCATACGTCCGAGATTAGCAACGGCCCGTCCGCTGCCGGATGATCCCGTTGCCAACCAACACCGGGTTTACGGGATACCCAACTCGAACAGCGCATACCCCGCGTACCAGCCCGCCGCGATGGCCGGCATCGCGAACAGGCCGATCAACGAGGGGGTCCGCACCCGGCGCAGCGCCACCGCCAGGCCGATGAACAGCGGGAAGGCGGGCAGCAGGTAGCGGGAGATGTTGCCGAAGATCTGGTTGCTGCTCAGCGCGGTGAAGATGGTCATCGCGGTGTACACCCACAGGACCAGCGGCGGGCGGACCCGCCAGAGCAGCACCAGCAGACCGGGCAGGGCGATCAGCAGGGCGATCGCGATCAGGTCCGGGACGGGGTTGGACTGCCAGAAGTCCCAGTGCCCGGTGATCACGTCCATGATCGTGCGGAGGGTGGAGGCGCCGAAGTCGAAGTAGCGGTTCCAGGCGCCGCGCTGGAGCTTGAAGTAGCCGCCCCAGTCGCCCATTCGCCAGCCGACCCAGGCCACGTAGCCGATCAGGCCCCACGGGGTGATCAGCATCGCGGTCAGCGGGCGGGCCACCCCGTCGGTACGGCGGATCAGCGCGACCAGCGCGGCGATCGACACGGCCGCTATCAGCGCCGCGGCGGTCGGCCGGTTCAGGCCCGCCACCAGTGCGAGCAGGCCGGCGGCCAGCCAGCGGCGGGTCATCACGCAGTAGCAGGCCCAGGCGGACAGCGCCACGAACAGCGAGTCCGAGTAGATCGCCCACTCCACGCCCGAGCCCGGGAACAGGCCCCAGATCACCGCGGCGATGACACCCGCCCGGAAACCGCCGAGCCGCTCGGCGATCGCGAAGATCCCGGCCGCGGCGACCAGCGAGGCGACCACCGAGACCACGATCCCGGAGCCGTACGGGCCGAGCCCGGTGACCGCGCCCACCAGCCGCATCAGCCAGGGGTAGAGCGGGAAGAAGGCGGCCGAGTTCTCGTAGTAGGTGGCCAGTGGCCAGCCGTGCAGCGGGATCAGCTGCGGGTCGTAGCCGTTCTCGGCGATCCGCTGGTACCAGACGCCGTCCCAGGTGCCCAGCACGTCCCACGCGTGGGCGCCGCCGCCGCGGCCGACCTGCTTCTTCAGGTAGTCCCCGGTGTGCTCCAGCAGCACCAGGAAGACGGTCAGGCCGATCGCCTTGACCACCGCGTACGCGCCCAGCGCGGGTGCGAAGCGGTCCACCAGCGCCCCGAACCGACCGGGCACCCGGCCCGCCCGCTCCTCGGTCCGCTCCTCGGCCGACGCCACCGGCGACTCGGGCTCGGTACTGGACGACTCGGTGCTCGATGCCGTGCTCATCTGGTCTGGGTACTCCCCGCCCCGCTCAAGGTGCGCGCGGCTCCGGCGCAACGATTTTCCCGTGAGCCTACGGCACGCCCCGCCGGGCCCGGCGCACCCGTAGCTCCCTTACCGGAGAACGGATCCGCCGCCGCCCTGGCGGGGCGGCGGCGGACCGGGCACGTGGCGCGTCAGCTGTGGACGTAGACGACGCCGAGCTTGGTGAGTTGCCAGAGCTGGGCCGAGGCGCCGGTCTCCTGGGCGAGTTCGACGTAGGGGTTGCCCTTGGCGTCGAGGTCGGCGCCGGTGGCGAGGACCTTGGTGGGGTCGGCGGAGTCGGCGATCTCGTAGGTGCCGTTGCCGGCCGGCTTGAAGATCCAGTGCTGGTTGGCGCCGCCGTTGCAGCCCCACTGCTGGATCCGGGTGCCGACGGCGGTGGAGGCGGCGTTGGCGTCCAGGCACATGCCGCGGTTGCCGCTGAAGTCCAGCTCGTAGCTGCCGGCGGCCTTGGCCTCCAGGACGAAGGACTGGTTCAGCCCGCCGGTAGCCGGGTAGCTGATGGCGGCCCGGCCGTTGGTGGAGTCGCCGTAGGTGCCGCCACCGGTGAGGTCGAGGGCGTTGCCGGTGGCCGCGTTGGTGAGCTGGTACCAGGAGCCGTCCTCGGGGACGTCGCCGAAGGGCTTGCCGGGGGTGAGCGGCTGAATGGACGTGGTGTTCTGCTGGTTGAGGGTGCAGTACGCCTCCGGCTGGTCGGGCTTGGCGAAGAACTGGCCGAGGCAGACGCCCTCACCGCGGTAGCCGGCCACCCGCAGGTGGTACGACTGGCGGACCATGTTCATGCACAGCCCGGGGATGCCGATCTGCGAGTCGCAGCCGTTGCGCGCCCACTCGGAGAGGTTGATGACGTCCCCGTTGCTGTACTCGTACGGCGAGCTGGTCCACTCCGCGCACACCTCGTGCCCGAAGGCGACCCGCCGCTGGTCCAAGTACCGTACGCCGGGCACCTGTTCGGCCGCCCCGCGGAGCGCGTCGCTGAACGTCGGCACCACCCAGTCGTGGCCCCAGGCGAGGTCCTCCGGGAAGGCCGGGCAGCCGTCGGCGATCTTGCCCAGGTAGTCGTTGCGCCGGATGTCCGGGGTGATCGGGTTGAAGTACGACTGGTAGACCAGTTGGTACGAGGAGTCGGCGTACCCTGCCTTGCGCATGGTCTGCCGGATGTTCTGCAGCGCGGCCACGACCTTGGGCTGGACCGCCTTGGCCCGCCGGCGGATCTCGTCGCTGCCGATGGTGTCCCGGCAGCCCTGGTCCTTGGGGATCGGGAAGTACTGCGCGAGGCAGTGCATCATGATGCCGCTGAAGTCGAAGTCGTCGTTGGCGCCGATCGTGACGACGACCAGCTTGACGTCGTACTTGCCCGCCACGTCGGCGAGTTTGACGTCCTGCTTGGGCTCGCCGAAGTCGCCGAAGCCCGGGCCGGTGATCTTGGCCAGTTCGGGGTCGCTCACCAGGTCACCGGTCTGGGCGCCGGAGCAGGCGAGGTCGATCGGGGTGACCCCGGGGATGTCGGTGGTGAAGATCTCCGACTGGGGATGGCGGTGGCAGTAGTTGGTGGGGCTGTCGGTCTCCGGGAAGTAGCCGTCGTTGGTGTCGGTGCCGGCGCCCTCCCCGGAGATGGCGCTGTCGCCGAGGGCGACGATCGCGGCCGGGCGGACGGCGTCGGGCGCCGGGGCCGGGGTGGTGTCGGCGAGGGCGGCGGGGGCGCCGGCCAGGCCGAGGGCGGCGACGAGGACGCCGGTGGCGAGCAGCGCCGCGGACCGGGATGCGCCCGTTCGCGTTCGCCGCGCCGCTGGGATGCGGAACCTGATCACACGCGACTCCTTGCGGGGGGTGGGGGGGACCGCCCGGCCGGGGCGCCGAGCGGCGCGGAGCAAGAGAGGTGCAGGAAAGGTGAGCAGGTCTCACATTCTAGGTACTGACAAGTAGTACAACAAGGCTTGTGACACCACCGCGAATTGACGCGGCGAGAGCCGTGACAGCCGCACGGACAGGAAAAGAGCCGCCGTTGCGCGCCCCCCGGGGGGAGCGCGGGACCGGGGCGCAGCCCCCCCCCACCCGGGGGGGGGTGAGCCCCCCGCGGGGCCCGGTTTTGCGCCCGCCGGGGGGCTGCGGCCCCCACCCGTGCTGGGGGT